>JALYXC010000467.1 GCA_030947315.1 Verrucomicrobiota bacterium
TCTCAAGGTCGTTGAAACCACCCCTCTCGAACCTGATACCACAGAATACAAAATCTACGCTCCTGACATCGGCATCGTGAAGGATGGCTCGTTGCTCCTCGTGAAAAAGGGAATGGCCACGAAAAAAATAACTCCTCCTCGCCGCGCAGTATGAAAAAGCTTTTTCTTTGGTTTGTCTGCGTCCTCCTCGGTTTTGGGGTGGCGGGATGGGCAATTTCCAATTACCGTAATGGCGCGTTCGACCGCGAACGCGCTGCTTGGGCCAAAGAAAAGGATGCACTGCAATCCGCACTGAAAGAAGCGCAGTCTAGGACCGGAGCTTCTGCGGCAACGACCCTTGTTAAACAAAAGGAAATCCAGGTTGGCGCTACGCCGAATCCGGCCGAAATCATTGAGCGGTTGCAGCACATCAAAATTTCTTCTGGACCAGCTCAAATCAAAAATACGCGTCTGGCTATCCAGCAATTTGAAAATCTGATTGCCTCCGGCCCATCCGCATTGCCAGCCATCCGTGAGTTCCTTTTGCAAAATATAGACATTGATTACGATTCTTCTTTCGGATCAAAAGGTTCAAAAGAAGGAAAGATGGCCGCCGAATTCATCCTTCCTCCATCTCTGCGGTTCGGGTTGTTCGACGCGGTGCGGCAAATCGGCAGCAGTGACGCGGAAAAATTGCTTGCGGAAATTCTTGCTACCACCGGACGCGGCGCGGAAATCGCCTATCTCGCCCGCGCCTTGCAGGAAATGGCCCCCAACAAATATCGCGATCTCAGCATTACCGCCGCGCGCGATTTGCTGGCACGCCCCGTCGCTGCAGGAGGATCGGGCCTCGATAAATACGATCGGGAATATCTTTACGGAGTGTTGACTTTCTATGGCGATGCGAGTTATGCCGCCGAAGCGCAAACTCATTTGGTCCATGCTGATGGCGGAGTGGATCGGGGCGCCTTAAAATATCTCCAGCAAACACTTGGGGTGCAGGCTCTGCCTTCTATCGCGCAAGCTTATCAAGATCCCAACCTTGATCCATCAAAACGAGAGCCATTGATTCGTTACGCCTTGAATTTTGCCGGCGCCGATGCGCAGGCCACGGAGTTTTGGCGCAAGGCAATTACCGATCCCAGCATTCCTTTCGATCATCGTCGTGAGTTAATCGAAGACCTCAATCAGGACGGTCTCGAAAACGAAAAAAATCCCACACCCCATGACGCTCAACTCGTCGCCAAACGCCTGGAATTAATCGACCAACTTTACAACGAGGTCGAGAATCCCGCCCTTATAAATGCCTGGCATGAAGCCGGTAAAGATCTGCAGAAGATGGGGCTGAAATTTCTTTCGCAACCTGAGTCGCCCTACGTTTTGGGACAGGATTCAAAACCTTTGCGGGACGCCTTGCTCAAATTCTCCCAACCAACTCCATAACTCTATTCGTTAAATTTTAACGGTAAGCCATGCGTGTTTTAATCGTTGAAGACGAAAAGAAAACCGCCTCGTTTATTCGCAAAGCGTTGCAGGCAGAAAACTTCGCCGTCGATATTTCTCATAATGGCGACGAAGCGCTGGCTCTGGCTACGACCACATCTTTCGACGCAATTGTTCTCGACATCATGCTGCCAGGTCGCGACGGCTTGGGTGTTCTTCGGCAATTGCGCGAACGCAAAAACAGCACGCCCGTTCTCCTTCTTTCGGCCCGCGGCGAAGTCAACGAACGGGTCGAAGGCTTAAATATTGGCGCGGATGATTATTTGCCGAAACCTTTTGCGTTGGCTGAACTAATCGCCCGAGTGCGCGCTTTAGGCCGCCGGGCGAATGAACCCAAATCCATTCTCTTGCGCGTGGCCGATCTCACGCTGGACACCGTGACGCATCAAGCGCAACGCGGCGGAACAAAGTTTGAACTTACGGCGCGAGAATATCGTTTGCTTGAGTTTCTGATGCGCACGCCCGGTCGCATTTGTGGGCGCATGGCGATACTCGAAAAAGTTTGGGATTACGATTTTGATCCCGGCACAAACCTGGTAGATGTTTATATCAAACGGCTTCGCGAAAAAATTGACGCGGAATTCTCCCCTAAACTACTCCATACCGTTCGAGGCGCCGGTTACGTAATGAAAGAATAAATGACCATTCGCACGCGCTTGTCTTTGTGGTATGCGGGAATTTTATTTGCATCCGTCCTGCTGGTCGCGGGCTTTTCTTACCAGCATTTGTTGGAGGAACGACGCCAGGCTAAGGCCGAACACGAGACGGTCGAAGAAGAAGAGGAGGCTTGGCGCAAGCTTGGAAAGATTGGATTATGGTGCGGAATTCCGGCGGCTCTACTCGGCCTGGGAGGAGGTTGGTTTCTGACGCGCAAAGCGCTCGCGCCCGTGGCGGCGCTCACCCAATCGGTCCAAAATTTGCATGAAAAAAATTTGCATGAACGATTACCCCGCACCGGTAATGCCGACGAACTGGATCGTCTCACAGAAGTTTTTAACGACATGACTTCGCGTCTGGATAATTCGTTTCAACGTATTCGTGAATTTACTCTGCACGCTTCGCACGAACTCAAAACTCCTTTGACTGTTATGCATGGCGAAACCGAAACGGCCTTGCGTGAGGAGTCTCTTCCCACCGCGCAACGCGAGCGTCTTCTTAGTCAACTCGATGAAATTCAGCGCCTGACGAAAATCGTGGATGGACTCACTCTTCTCACGAAGGCCGACGCGGGACAAATAAAATTAAATCGGGAAGCCGTTTCGCTCGAGGAACTGGTGCGCGACAGTTTTGAGGACGCAAAAATTCTCGCCCAGTCGCTCGGTCTGGATGTGAAACTAGTCGCTTGCGAAAAAATTTCTGTGATGGGCGATCGTCATCGTTTGCGGCAATTGTTTTTGAATCTGACCGATAACGCCATCAAATATAACCAGCCCGATGGAAGTGTCATAATGGAACTGCGCCAGAGAGAAAACTTTGCCGAATTAAAAATTTCCAACACCGGCCAGACTATCCCGCCCGAACTTCAAACGCGTCTCTTTGATCGTTTTTTTCGTGGCGATCAAAGTCATAATAACGCCGTTGATGGTTCTGGACTTGGTCTTAGCATCGCCCAATGGATTGTCACGGCGCATGGTGGAACGATTCAAGTAAGTTCGTCGCCAGAAAACTTAACCGTCCTCACGGTGCGATTGCCTTGCCGGGGCGGTTGATTATTTTTGCTTTTGCGCCAAAACGTTGACCAATCTGGCTGAGACATTTATCTTTTCGCCGTATGATCGTTCCTATGACAAAAATTTTAACGCGGCAGGACGAAGATGGTATTTGGATTGCCAAGTCTCAACTTCTCCCGGGCTGTCACGCGCACGGATCGGATCGGGGAGAAGCGATTTTGCGATTTCAACAAGCCGCGAAAGTTCATTTGGAGGCGCTGCTCGAAACTCCTCGGCATCTCAACGGCGAAGCTTTTCTAAAGCCTTTACAGTTCCAATTCTCTCAGCAACTCCTCGATTGTCATTCGATGATGATTGGCCACAGCTTTTAAAATGTCATGCAACGTGCCGACTTTAATGGAGCGATGATTCGGAATCGTGACATGAAGTTCGCCGTTGCGTTGCGTGGTGAGCCGAATATGCGAGCCATCCTGCCGGTCGAAGGTGTAACCAAATTTCCCAAGAGCTTTGGCTAGTTCCAGCCCGCTGCAATCGCGAGGGATTTTCACGCGGTCAGAATTTCATCACGAACAAAATGAAGGCGAATAATTCGAGGCTGTTCGTTTTCAAAATGGCAGGCAACAGCGTCTTTCACCATGGTGCGCAACTCTTCCAAGGTGTCTCCCTGCGTGAAAATGGAATGCCCTAACGCCCAGGCATTATATCCGCCATCGGCTTCATCTTCTCGCACTTCAAAAATGACTTCGGTGAGCTTGCTCATCGCTTGAAATTACCTCGCGCTTAACTCGCGGGCAACTTCATTTTAGTCACCGCTTGAATGGAAAACGCGCCTCGTTAATCTGTAAGCAATGCAACAGTCAAAAATTTATCGATCATTTTTCGTCTTCATAATCTTTGCGTTGCTGTTTCTGTCGCTGAAAATTTTCGCGCAACGTACTCCAACCAACGATGCCGATCTGAGCGTTAAAAAACTCGAAGTAGCTC
>JALYXC010000519.1 GCA_030947315.1 Verrucomicrobiota bacterium
TCTGAAGGTGGCGGACCGGGATTTATATGTTTCGGTTCGAGGGTTGGTACCGGGAGTTCTTCCGCGAAACAACTCGGCGTAAAAGAAATTCCAAGAATGATTAATCCAAGAGTAATATTTTTGTTCATAACAATTGATGGTAAGAATTCAATCCGCAGATAAGGAAAATGGCAATCGAAAAAAATGGAATGGGATTTTTAAGTTTACCACGGATTCAAAAACTTTTCTTCAAGACAGTTTCGCGATTCGCCAAAGCCGGATTCAGAGCGGGATAATCCAAATTATAATTTAACCCGCGACTTTCGTGGCGTTGCAGCGCTGAAAGAATAATGAGTTCAGCAACCGTCGCAATGTTTCGCAATTCCAATAAATCGCTGCTCACGGTGAAGTCCCAATAATATTCCTGAATTTCTTCCTGCAAATTCGCGATTCGTTTTTGCGCGCGTTGCAACCGTTTGTTCGTGCGCACAATGCCGACGTAATCCCACATCAGGCGACGAATCTCATCCCAATTATGCGAGATGACGACAAGTTCATCGGAATTGCTGGCGTGCGTGGATTTCCAGTCTGGAATTTCACAATCGTTTTGCCGCAGCGGCGCGGAAAGAATTTTTTCCGCCGCGCGATTCGCGCAAACCAGCGCTTCAAGAAGTGAATTGCTCGCGAGCCGATTCGCGCCGTGCAGCCCCGTGCAAGCCACTTCGCCGACCGCGAAAAGTCCGGCGATTTCGGTTTCGCCATCCACGTTTGTCAAAACGCCGCCGCATTGATAATGCGCAGCAGGCACGACAGGAATTGGTTCCTGCGTCATATCAATTCCATATTTCAAACAGGTGGAATAAATATTTGGAAAACGTTCAATGAGAAATTTCGCGGGCTTGCTTGTGATGTCGAGATGGACGAAAGGCGCGCCGCTTTTTTTCATTTCACTGTCAATCGCGCGCGCCACGACATCGCGCGGCGCTAGCGATTTTTGCGGATGATATTTGTCCATGAATTCAACGCCTTGCACCGTTTTCAAAACGCCTCCTTCGCCTCGCACCGCCTCGCTGATGAGAAAAGATTTTGCTTTCGGATGATAAAGACAGGTCGGATGAAACTGGATAAATTCCATGTTCGCAATCGCCGCGCCGGCCCGATAAGCCATGGCCACGCCGTCACCCGTCGCGATGTCTGGATTCGTCGTGTAAAGATAAACTTTGCCGCAACCGCCCGTCCCCAGAAGAATATTTTTTGCCGCAAAAGTTTCGACCCCGCCAGTTTTGTTGACCAAAACATAAACGCCGAGGCAACGGTTTTCTCCAGCGTGACCAAGCTTTTTGCTGGTGATTAAGTCAATCGCAAAATGATTTTCGAAAACTTCAATATTCGGTTGAGACGCAACGGCCGCGAGCAATGCGCGTTCAATTTCGCGACCTGTCACATCTTTCGCGTGCAAAATCCGACGTTGCGAGTGACCTCCTTCCATGCCGAGATCCAGTTCTTTTGCGCCATGATATTCGCGTTCGGAAAAACGCATTCCGAGTTCGATCAATTCTGCAATGCGCGCTGGGCCTTCTTCAACAATCGTGCGCACAACTTTTTCGCGACAAAGTCCCGCGCCAGATTCGAGCGTGTCGCGAACGTGCGCTTCGAAAGAATCTTCCTTGCTGGTAACGGCGGCGATTCCGCCTTGGGCATAATTAGTGTTCGATTCCGCCCGCGATTTTTTTGTGACAATCGCGACCCGCCCGCGCGGCGCGACTTTCAAGGCAAACGAAAGTCCCGCGATGCCGCTGCCGAGAACAAGGAAATCAAATTGTTTCATTTCTAATTCCGAAAAAGTCTTGTCTTTAAAAACAGGTGTTGTCAATTCGCCAATTTGGTGTTACCTAACTGATATGCAAACGTTAACTTTAAAAATTCCACCAGAACTTTCCGATTGGCTCAATAAACGGTCGAAAGAACTCAATCGGCCAAAATCGGAAATTGTGCGCGAAGCCCTTCGCTCGCATCGGGGACGCAAAAAATTCGACAGCGTTACATCGCGCGCGGGGGAACTGGTCGGAAAGTTTGCCAGCGGAAGAAAAGATTCCAGCCACAAAAAACATCTCAAAGGGTTTGGGTCATGCAAGCGTTCTTGACCGACTCCGGTCCGCTTGTTGCGTTACTTGACCGATCTGATGAATTCCACGTTTGGGCGCGCGAGCAATTTACCCATGTGCCGTGCCCGGTCTGGACTTGCGAAGGGGTGATTACCGAGGCGGCATATCTTCTGCACAATGCAGGTATTCCACCTTGGGGTGTTTTGGAACTGGTTGAACGCGAAACTATTTCAGTTCGATTTGATTTGGAATCGGTTTTAGACCGCGTCCTTGTGTTGATGAAAAAATATGCTAATACGCCAATGGATTTTGTAGATGCTTGCCTGGTTTCCATGACTGAATCCAAACAAGACAGCCGATTGATTACTGTGGATTCTGATTTTCGGATTTACCGGCGTTTTGAGCGCCAAGCTATTTCACTGATTATTCCAGAAAAATAAATCTCAAAAATTGGCACAAAGCCGTGCGCCAGGCTAACGCGCTGATTTAATTTTTCACCAACGCCGCGGGAATTTCCTTCCACAAAATGCGCTCGCACCAATCGCCAAAACGTTCGCGACCGATCCGTTCCTGGATAAAGCGAGTGAAGAGAGGACGAAGTTCATTGATAATTTCTTCGCTCTTTACGTTCTCTTTAAAAAGGCGATTTAGGCGGGTGCTCGATTCGTTGCCGCCCAGATAAAGTTGATATTTATTGGGCGCACGGCCGACAAAACCGATTTCCGCCATGAACGGACGAGCGCAACCATTCGGGCAGCCCGTCATGCGAATCGTAACTTCTTCATTTGGCAAACCGACCTCAGAAAGAAGCTGTTCAATGCGACCAAGAATATCGGGAAAGACGCGTTCGGATTCGGCCAGCGCCAGTCCGCAAGTGGGCAGCGCCGGGCAAGCCATCGAAGCGCGGCGAATAATCGTGGCCTGATTTTCAACGGGAATATTGTGCCCGGCTAAAATTTGGGTGATGGCTTCGTGATGCGCCGGATTAATATTGGTGAGAATTAAATTCTGTGACGGCGTCAAGCGAATTTCCACGCGGAATTGTTCAACGATTTTTCGCAAGGCCGTTTTAAGCTGATATTTTTCAGTGTCTTTAATGCGACCGGTTTCCACGTAAAGTCCGAGAAAATCTTTTCCGTCAATTTGTTTGTGCCAGCCAAATAAATCGCCTTGCTTTGTAAATTGGTAAGCGCGCGCCGGTTTAAATTGAAGGCCGAGCCGCGTTTCCATTTCCTCCCTAAACCAATCAGCTCCTTTTTCTTCGAGCACATATTTCAAGCGCGCATGTTTGCGATTCGTGCGATCGCCAAAATCGCGATGGATAGTCACCACCGCTTTGGCGGCTTCAACCAATTTATCTGGCGTGAAAAATCCAATCACGTCTGCGAGGCGCGGATAGGTTTCTTTATTTCCGTGGCTCATGCCGAGTCCTCCGCCCGCGAGTAAATTGTAGCCGACTAGTTCTCCATTTTCGGAAATCGCAATGAAGCCGAGGCAATTCGTAAAAACATCAATGTCGTTCAATGGCGGAATGACAAAAGCAACTTTAAATTTTCGCGGCAAATAAGTTTTGCCGTAAAGCGGATCGGAAAAATCTTTTTCATTTTCGAGATTTAATTCCACACCTTCCACCCAGATTTGATGATAAGCGCGGGTCGAAGGCAAAAGCGCATCGGAAACGCGGCGCGCATCGGCCTGAACTTCTTCGACCAAAGCACTGGTCGCGGGCGTCGGCGGAGCCATGACATTTCGATTCACATCGCCGCAAGCCGCGAGTGTCGTGGCGAGCGCGTTGTTGATTCCTTTCATCATCGGGCCGAGACCGGTTTTGACGATGCCGTGAAATTGAAAACCTTGCCGCGAAGTAATCCGCAAAGTGTTGTTCGCAAATTCCGTGGCGAGCCGGTCAAAAGCCAGATAATGTTCCGGACTGACGATTCCGCCAGGCAAACGGCCACGCACCATGAATTGATAATGCTTGGCAATTTTTCGTTGATCGCGATCATCCTGCTGATAAATCCCGTGAAATTTTAGAAATTCGTAATCGTCTTCCGAAAACCGTTCGGCACTGGGATCTTTAAGCGTTTGCGCAATGGTGCCTCCTAAAAAAGGATGATTCTCTTTTAGACCTTCATTGCGCGAACGAGGTTTGACCGGGGCAACTTCTGTCATCATAAGTTAGCTAATAACATTGCTTAATTTAGGGAGCTATCACAGATTGTCAAACAACCTCTTGATTCACGATTCACGGTTGACGATTCATTTCCGACACGAAGATAAACCGCGTTTTTCCAGATAGCCTTGATGATAGTCTTCCGCCGGATAAAATTCTGAAGCGGGCGTAATTTCTGTCACGATGGGATTTTTAAAATGGGTTTGAAATTTTGTCTTTGAGGCCCGCGCCGCTGCTTCTTGTTCCGGCGTATAAAAAAAAATCGCGGACCGATACTGATCACCGATATCGGGCCCTTGCCGATTCAAAGTGGTGGGATTGTGCTGCATCCAAAACACGGCCAATAAATCATCGTACGAAATCTGGGCCGGATCATAAGTAACTTCCACGACTTCAGCATGGCCGGTTTCCCGGGAACAAACATCTTCGTAAGTCGGATTTTCAAATGATCCGCCCAGATAGCCGACACGAGTGGAAGCGACTCCTTTGAGTTGGCGAAAGGCCGCTTCCACTCCCCAAAAACAGCCGGCGCCAAAAGTTGCTTTTTCCATTTCAGTTCTCCTTTTTTTTGTTTTTAACTTTCCACCATTTATTTTTAATTCTCAACTTTTTCTGAGCCAAGCCGCCCGTATTTTCGGATTTGCGGCCACGCCAAAGCAATTGCTCCCACGGCAATGATGGTTCCAATTCCTCCTGAAACTACCGCAAAAATTGGGCCAAAAAAATGACTGACTACGCCCGACTCAGTTCCGCCGAGTTCATTGGAAGTGCCGATGAACAGATTGTTCACTGCGGAAACGCGTCCGCGCATTTCGTCCGGCGTGAGCAGTTGCACCAAAGTGTGCCGAACAATCACGCTGACGTTATCGAGAAATCCGCAAAGAAAAAGCATGGCGAACGAAAACCAAAATGATCGCGAAAAACCAAAAGCAATCGTCGCCAGTCCAAATCCAACCACGGCCCACAAAAGTGTGGGTCCGGCTTTTTTCAATGGCGGAAGATGCGCCAGGATCAAGGCGCACAAAAGCGATCCGCCTGCCAAAGCCGCTTCGAGCAAACCGAGACCCCCGGGCCCGACGCGCAAAATATCCTGAGCATAAACGGGCAGAAGCGCAGTCGCGCCGCCGAGTAAAACCGCGAATAAATCGAGCGTGAGAATTCCAAAAATAATTTTCGTGTGGAAAACAAAATGAAATCCGGCGAGCAATCCTTTTAAAGAAATTTTCTGTTTTACGGCCACTTTGTGCTGCGTCTTAACGAAATAAATCAAAGTAAAACAGAGCGCAGCCGCAAAACTATTAAACAGATAAACAACCACCGCGCGGTGCGTCAGAGCAATCAGCGCGCCGCCCAAAGCAGGACCGGCCACGGCAGAAAATTGAAAGCTGCTGGCCGACCAGGCGACAGCTTTCGGAAAATTTTCGCGTGAAACCAGGCTCGGCAAAAAAGAGGCGCTGGCCGACCAAAGAAAAGTTCGCGCGGTTCCGGCCGCAAAAAGACAACAGTAAATCCAAATTACTTCGCCGCGCAGCGTCGAGGTTAAAGCCAATCCAAGCGAAGAAAGGCAAAGCAAAACTTGCATGTTGAGAATGACCTTTTTGCGGTTGTAGTTGTCGGCGACATATCCGGACGGAAGCGTCATGGCAATCATCGGCACAATTTGCGTCAGGCCGACAAATCCCAAAGCGAGCGAAGAATGAGTTCGTCCATAAAGTTCCCAACCGACCGCCACGGTAATCATTTGACTGCCGAACGAAGCGACGAACCGACCAATCAAATAAAAAAGAAAATCTCGATTGTGCAGAACGGCGTAAGGACCAACTTCTTCGCCGGGCAACCCTTGCAGAGAATTATCATTTATCACGCTACCCGATTCTATTTACTCATTGAAGCAATCCCAAAGCCAATTGTTAATGGCGAAGCCGCCACAGACTAAACAAATGGAAACTTTGCCAAGCCGCTTTTATTCCTTCCCTTTCAGAATCGTAAAGTGATCGAGCTTTTTTCCCCTTTCGTTAATGAAAGTCAAATCAAGTCGGGGGCCATTAATATCGAGCACGACTGAGC
>JALYXC010000462.1 GCA_030947315.1 Verrucomicrobiota bacterium
GTTTTCACCTCCTGCTCGGCGACAATGCCCAGGGCAAGACCAATATTCTCGAAGCGATTTATCTACTCGCCACGCTCCGTTCGTTTCGCGGCGTCGGCAGCGCGCAAATGATTCGTCACGGCGCAAAAGGATATTTCGTCGGCGCAAAAACGGTCGGCCAAGGCCAGCACGAAATCAAAATGTTCTGGTCGGCGACCGAGCGAAAACTGACGCTCGACAGTCAGCCGGTCAAAAAATTGTCCGAGTATTTTGGCGCATTGCGCGTCGTGGTTTTTTGCACGGAAGATTTGCAACTCATCAAAGGCGCGGCGCGGATTCGCCGGCGTTTTCTCGACTTGCTTCTGGCGCAAACGCATTCCATTTATCTGCCGTTGCTTCAGCGTTACGCGAAAATTTTGCGTTCCCGCAATGCCATTTTGAAGCAACGCAGCATTGATGAAAGTACGCTCGAAAGTTTCACCCGCGAACTGATTCAAATCGGCAATCAACTCATAAATCTGCGCAAAGAATTATTGCCAAAAATTTCGCCACTGGCGCGATTGGCGTATCGCCGCATTTCCAACGACGCGGAAGAATTGCGGCTCGAATATTTGCCAACAGTGAAACAAGATTTTGCGCTGGAACTGGCACAGTCGCGCAAACGTGAAAGAGCTTTTCGTTCCACTCTCGTAGGCCCGCATCGCGACGATTTGGAATTATTTTTAAATGAAAAATCCGCCGCGAAATTTGCCAGTGAAGGACAAAAACGTTCGCTCGCGATTGCCTTGAAAATGGCGCAGGCCGAATATCTTTCCGGCATCCACGGCACGCCGCCGATGTTATTGATTGACGATGTGATGGGCGAACTCGATGTCAAAAGACGCAGCGGTTTTCTGCCGTTGCTGGAACGTTCGCAGCGAGCGAGCGGCCAGGTTTTTATGACCTGCACCGAAGAAAACTGGCCGCGCGAACTGAGCCGCGAATTGCAGAGGTGGGAAGTGAAAACCGGGCATTTGCGAAAATTTTGAATTCTTAACTATTTTAAACCTGAGTGAAACGCTCTCCCTCACCCCGCCGTCTCCCCCCGGGGGAAAATATCCGGCGCGGAAAAATTTCCAATGCTTAATGACTGGCGAGCGTGTCATTTCGCGTTCCCTCTCCGTGGGGAGAGGGTTAGGGTGAGGGAGAACAACCATTTCTAAATTTCCATCAAGATCCTTCCTGAAGAGAAGGATAAATTTTTCCTGCATTTCCAGCCATCTCTGACTGGCTAATTTCCAATCGTCACTCCGCGACTTTGCATCTTTGCGCCTTTGCGTTAAAAATTAAATCGTTCGCGCTTCCAAAAACTTTTTCAATTCTTCCGCCGCTTTTCCGCCAAAGCCGGACACTTCTGCAATTTGTTCGACGGACGCGAGGCGAAGTCGTTGCAACGAACCAAATTTTTTCAGGAGCGCAGCTTTTCGATTTTGGCCGATGCCGGGAAATTCATCCAAAATACTTTCGGAAATTTTTTTCAAACGCAGCTTGGCATTGTAGGTATTAGCGAAACGATGCGATTCATCGCGAACGCGCTGCAATAATTTCAGCGCGCCCAGATGATGACTCAAACGCAGCGGCTCGCTTTCGCCGGGCCGATAAATTTCTTCAAACTCCTTGGCCAAACCGATAATTGGAATCTGGCTCAAACCTAGTTTTGCGAGTTCAGCGCAAGCGGCGTTGAGCTGTCCTTTGCCGCCGTCGATGAGGATCAGGTCCGGTAGAGCAGGGGGGAAAGTGGGTGAGTGAGAAAGTGGGAGCGCATCTTCGGATCCCTCCACACTTTCCCCCTTTCCAACTTTCTCACTTTCTCGCAAGACTCTCGAATAGCGCCGACGCACTGTTTCCGCCATGCAGGCGAAATCATCCTGTCCCGTAACCGTTTTCATTTTGAACCGGCGATAATTATTGCGGTCGGGTTTGCCATTCCAAAAGCTCACCATCGAAGCGACGGCGAACGTGCCGCTGACGTTTGAAATATCAAAACCTTCGATGCGCAGTGCATTTTTTGGCAAACCCAACTCCCGCGTCAGTTCAGCCAAATCGCGTTCCGGTTCGATGGCCACGGGCAATGTGTAAGGTGTGCGTTGAAATTTATTTGTCTTTTGCGTGGTGCGGCGAAGGTCTGTCAGCGCGTCGCGAAGTTGCGCGGCTTTTTCGAAATCTTGCGCGGTCGCGGCCTTCGTCATTTCTGCGTTTAGTTGTTCCTCAAACTCGCCCGTTTTTCCTTCGAGAAAATCGCACGCGGCGAGAACCTGTTGCAAATATTGGTCGCGCGAAACATTGCCGATGCACGGCGCGGTGCAAAATTTTAAATTGGCGTAGAGACAATGTTTGTAATCGCTTTCATTCGGCGTGAGCGGACGGCAACCGCGCAGATTAAATTTTCGGCGCACGAGAGAAAGCGTGTTGCGCAGCGCGCCGGAATTGGCGAACGGCCCAAAATATTTTGCGCTGTCGTCCGTTTTGAGACGCGTCAAAGTGAAGCGCGGAATCGGGTCGTTCAGATTTATTTTGAGCAGAAGAAAACGTTTGTCGTCGCGAAAACTGATGTTGTAACGCGGATGAAATTCCTTGATGAGCTTGCCTTCGAGGAGCATCGCTTCCGGTTCGCTGCGCACAACGTGAACATCCAGATCGTGAATCGCATCAACGAGCGCGCGGAATTTCAAATCCCAGCCATGCTTGCGCGACGGATGAAAATAGTGGCTGACGCGCTTGCGCAAATCGCGCGCCTTGCCGACGTAAATGACCGTGCCAAACC
>JALYXC010000589.1 GCA_030947315.1 Verrucomicrobiota bacterium
ACGCACGATGGCGAACACGAAGACCATGGCGCGATGCCAGAGATGACGCGCGACATGCGCAAGCCGTGGCTTTGGACCAATTTCACCATCATCAGTTTGGGGCTGTGGCTGATGAGCAGTCCATTCACTTTCGGTTACGCAAGCCGTGGAATGATTTGGAGTGATGTCATCAGCGGCGTGTTGCTTGTCTTTTTCTCAACGCTCGCGCTCTGGCCGCACTTTGATTTCGTCGGGCGTTGGAGTGTTTCGCTGGTTGGAACGTGGCTGCAATTTGCGCCGCTCGTCTTTTGGGCGCCAACCGCTGTCGCTTATGCGAACGATACTCTCGTTGGCGTCATCGCCATAACACTTTCGATCCTCGTTCCGATGATGCCCGGCATGGCGCATCACATGAAAATGATGCAGCCCGGCCCGGAGATTCCGCCCGGCTGGAGCTACAATCCTTCCTCGTGGCATCAACGCGCCCCGATGATTGGGCTGGCCTTCATCGGCTGGCTGGCCTCGCGTTATCTCGCCGCTTTTCAACTCGGTTACATTCATACGATTTGGGAACCGTTTTTTGGAGAAGGCACGGTTAAGGTGCTTACTTCGGATGTGTCGAAAATGTTTCCCATTTCCGACGCCGGGCTGGGCGCGGCTGCTTACACGTTCGAGATGTTGATGGGCTGGATGGGCGGCAAGGAACGCTGGCGCACCATGCCGTGGATGGTGACGTTTTTTTTCATCCTGGTCGTGCCGCTCGGCGTCGTCAGCATCGTGCTTGTCATGCTCCAGCCAATTGCGGTCGGCCATTGGTGCAGCGTCTGTCTTTTCACCGCGCTCGTCATGCTCATCATGATTCCATTCGCCGTGGATGAAGTCATTGCGATGGGACAATTTCTGCGAACGAGCGTGAAAAATGGGAAACCTTTTTGGCGCACATTCTGGGTCGGCGACACCATTGAAGGCGGAGAAAAAGACAATCGCACCGCCCAATATGGCTCGCCGGTTTCCAAAATCGCGCCGGCCATGACCTGGGGCGTCACTGCTCCGTGGAATTTGCTCGTCAGCGCCGCGCTCGGCATCTGGCTGATGTTCAGTCCAGCGATTTTTGGCAGTGAAGGCAAAGTCGCCAACACCGATCATTTGGTCGGCGCGCTCATCACCACAATCGCGGTGATTGTCATGGCCGAAGTCATTCGCGCCGGACGATTTTTCAACGTGTTGCTCGGCGCATGGATTATGGCCGCGCCGTGGTTCCTCGCCGGAGCATCAAGCGGCGCAAAAATAAACAATCTCATCGCCGGAGTTTTGATTGTTCTTTTGAGTCTGCGGCGCGGCCCCATCAAAGAACGCTACGCAGCCTGGAATCGGTTAATTGTTTAAAGGGCCAGAAATCAATTCGGAAATAACAAACAAAAATAAAAAAATGAAAACACGTAGAAACAAAATGATGTTCATGCGAGAGCGTGACAAGAATTCAGGACATGATGAGCCAGCCAAGAAAAATAGAAGAGTCAGCGGCCAATGAACTTCTTCTATTTATTGCTCGGTGGACTGGCGACGTTTCGGCTGTCGTTGTTGATTTCGAAAGAGGACGGACCGGCCTACATATTTCGTAAGCTGAGGAGACTGCCGCCGCCTCATTCGTCAGCGAAAGATGGTCTGTCTTGCGAATGGTGCATGTCCGTTTGGATGAGCGCGGCGGTCGCAACCTTTTATTGGTGGCGCGGGATCATCAGCTTTTTCGACTGGCCGTTGTATTGGCTGGCGATGAGCGCCATTGGAATTATTTTTAATCAGCAATGGACAAAAGGCCGATGAATCAAAATGAAAACGTCCTCCGCCAGAACGCCAAGAAAAACGAGAAAGGAAACAAGGTTAAAATCCCGATGATCGAATACAAAACGGAGTTGGTCATCGGTCAACAAATTGATCCGTTGATCAAACAGGAATGAATATGAAACCACGAACAAATCAAAAAGGACAAGCGAGGAACACAAATCCCACGCGGCAAATCTCTACGGAACAAATCCAGAAGAGAGCTTACCAGCTTTATGTAAACCGTGTCCAAGAGCCAGGGCACGAGCTGGAAGATTGGCTGCAAGCTGAACGTGTGGTGACGAGCGCGAATTTTTTGATTGATGCAGAAGCGAAAGTGCAAGGGGCTTTGAAGTCATGGTGAGCGAGGGAGAAAATACAATGGAAACTTCCACTCTTCCAACCGAACCGAAAAAAACTTTCCTGCTCGAACGCATCATCGAAGCCAGCGCGCGGAATTTCTTTCTCGTTTTCATTCTGGCCATCTTCGGTGTCGCGGGCGGGCTTTGGGCGCTGAAGAAAACGCCGCTCGACGCCATCCCCGATTTGAGCGACGTGCAAGTCATCGTCTATACCGATTGGGAAGGCCGCTCGCCCGACCTCGTGGAAGACCAAATCACGTATCCGATTTCGACGAAGTTTATTGCCGCGCCCAAAGTGAAATTTGTCCGGGGCGAATCGATGTTCGGCAAATCTTTTGTCTATGTTATTTTTGAAGATGGCACTGATATTTATTGGGCGCGTTCTCGCGTCATTGAATATTTAAATTCCGTGCGCGGCAATTTGCCCGAAGGCGTCAATCCCGTCATTGGTCCCGACGCGACGGGCGTGGGCTGGGTTTATGAATACGCGCTCGTGGACGATACTGGAAAACACAATTTAGCAGAGCTGCGTTCGTTTCAAGATTGGCATTTGCGTTACGCATTGGAATCGGTGAAAGGCGTGGCGGAAGTCGCGCCGGTCGGCGG
>JALYXC010000003.1 GCA_030947315.1 Verrucomicrobiota bacterium
CCTGAAACCGGAGTAATCCCGTTTGTGTTAAGAGTGTAAAGAGAATTTCCGGTATTGGCATCAATGGCGTAAATGGCGAGTCCGTTCGTATTATCCACCCGCGTCACCACATACACCTGGTTGGAAAGCGCGTTATAAGCGAGGCTACGGAAAAGAGGAGTGCTCGCGTTGGATGTTAGCGGCGTATAAGGCTGGGCGCCGGCGGCAGCAGCCCAAATCTGTGATAGCGAATAAAAATCATTTCGTGATTCTACTTTCACCAACACATTGGAACTAATAGTTATACCAACCGCATTGCTTAGAACTACACGATAGGTTCCCGTATCACTCAGTTGCGCATTAGTAAAAGTGAGTCTATTAGTGGTGACTCCCGGGATATTGGTGCTGTTGCGCTGCCACTGATAGCTGCTGACATCGGTGGCTACTATCGTCAAGGCTCCACTTTGGCCTTCCAGTAATCGCAATCCTTGCGGCTGCGTCAGAATAACAGGTGGGTTAGTCACCGTGCCAGTTTGCAGAGCGAGGCCCATAATTCCGTTATTGCCATCGAGGGCAAAGATTTTACCGCCCCCAAAAACCACTTGGCCGATAAAGTTATTGTTTCCTTGCCGGTTGGTAGGAAAAGGCGCGCTGCCAAGGAAAAGCGGCTGCGAAAAATCTGCAACGTCAAATAAATTAAGCAAGTCAGGAGAATTGGTAGTCGCCGCAAAATCAATTGCCCCGAGTAGGTTGTTGGAAAAACTTATTCCGACGGGACCGGTGCTGTCAGGGAAAACAAAATAGTTGCTGAGAACCGTGCTGGTTTGAGTAGTAAGGTCAAAGCTGGATAATTGCAAACGATCCGCTTTTCGTTTTTGCCAAAAAGTATTCGGAGCGGTGCCGAACTGGAGACTTCGACCGATGCTTCCACCAAAGTAGCTTTGCAGGAACCCTTTATGATTCCAGGTAGTATCGAGGTTCACATCGCTGGGACTTAGAACCGAACCGTAACCTTGATCCCAGCCATCCAGTATAATTTGCGAATTTGTTCCGCTACCGCGGATATCCATGGTATCGCCCCAGCGCGTCGCTGGAAAATCGGGGGCGAAGAGGTCAGCCGGTTCTCCCTGGAAAATTAACACCGGATTCAAATTGGTATCCGTGGTCGCCCAACGATAAAGTCTCCACTGAACAGTTCCTGTTCTGGCATCGGCCTGCATATTTCCGGCATAGACTGAGCCATCGTCGGAAGCCACGATTGAGAGTAAAATGATGGCACCTCCGCTGATTCCTGTAGTCTTTAAGTTATAAAGAAACGCGCCGCTATCGACATTCAAAACGTTGACGGTCAAACCGGCTGTAGCCGTCGTACGATCAATATAAATAATCTGATTCGAAAGTGAATGATAAGCCAGGCTGCGATCGAATGGTGTATTACCGTCCGTGCTAAAAGTAAGTGGTGGAGTAACCGATCGGACCGGGTAACTCCAGATTGACGAAAGCCGCGGAAATGTATTAGGTAAAACAGTTAATTGAGCGCTGCTCGAATTTGTTCCTGCCGAATTGCTCATCACGACCGTATAAGTTGTGGAATCAGTGGTCTGCACATTCGTATGATTCAAAGTTGGAGTTGTGGCGCCGGAAATGTTCGTGCCATTACGCTGCCATTGGTAACTAGTCGCATACCTGGCAGTTACGCTCAATGTAGCTGCGGAACCGACCAAAACACGTTGCGCACCAGGCGCTGTTACTACTTGAGGAACAGTGGAAGGAATAGAAGCTATATTAAATGCCATAAGACCATTGTTAGCCGCCAGGGCGAATAGCTTTCCATTGCCGAAATCCAATGCGCCCGCAAAATTTCGATTAGGCACATTGGTTGGAAAATCTTTTATATCTAGCAGCACTGGAGGAATGGAGCTATTGGAGATATCATATAAACGCACCCTGTTTTGGCGGGGCAAGACGCCCGTCCCAGAGAAAGCAGGATTTAGCGGCGTCTCCAGCAATGCAAGTAGCCGGTTAGTTGTCTCAACAGCCAGTTGTCCCAGGGACGCACTGCCTACCAAGGTATTGGTGTCATAAGAGAGAATAGTTATCGCAGTTCCGCCGACCGGATCATAGTTTAATTTTCGTAGATTTCGTCCAATCGCTTTCCCCCAAAAATTATTGCCGGTATCAAATCCTACTCCATGTTCAAAATCGCCTGAGTTCGGCACATCGGAAACTAAAACTGTTGGAGTAAAATTGACGCCATCGGTTGTTTTCAGGAGAGAAGCTATTTTTCCATTGGAACCAAGTATAATTTCTGTATTCACTCCAGCGCCGCGCACGTCCAGAGTTGTGCCCCATTGATTATTTGTGTTGGGCGCGCTTACTCCAGGATTACCGGCAAAGGCGATCGTCGGCACCGCGCCCTCATTGGCCCAGCGATAAACAGTATTGGTGGTGCCGGGTTGGCTTCCAAAATTCGCCGCGTAAATAGCTCCGTCATCCGCCGCCGCAATTTTCAGCAACAGAAAAGTCCCGCTAGAAATTCCATTGGTATTTAATGTGCCGAGATCAGTTCCATCATTCGCGTTCAAGATATAAATTCCCTGGATGATCGTGCTGGAGGTGGTATTTGTAATTCGGCTTACCAGCAAAACATGGTCCGTCACTGGATTGTAGGTGATGCCTCGTTGCAGGTTATCACCATTACCCGTTCCAGAGGTGCTGGTGAGATAAGGACGATCTCCGGTCTTCAAACTCCAGATTGGACTGAGATTTTTGAAGCTTTGCGCCCAAAGGTGGGATGCTCCGATTGAGAAAAGAATGGAACCCATTAATGAGAAAGAAAGAAATTTTTTCATGATTTTTTTAGGTTTGAATTTTATTAATTATCCCGGCCAGGGCTTGATTTGTCAATAAATTCTTAAACTTTTCTTTTCACTAATATAACTAAAATG
This sequence comes from Verrucomicrobiota bacterium, assembly GCA_030947315.1. GTDB lineage: Bacteria > Verrucomicrobiota > Verrucomicrobiia > Limisphaerales > CANJXF01 > JALYXC01. The sequence goes on from JALYXC010000003.1 coordinate 2,928, forward strand.
AGCAAGTAGCTGAGGATTGGCGGTGATAAATATCTTGACTTCACACTGGTTTAAAGGATTATTTTTGTGTTTCCAAAATAACTCGTCTATTTAGTTATGAAAAAAATTTGTTCCCAAAAAGCTTTTACGCTTATTGAACTCTTGGTGGTGATTGCAATTATCGCTATTCTAGCGGCGATGTTACTACCCGCCCTAGCAAAAGCAAAAGCCAGAGCAAATAAAATAGCCTGCCTTAATGACTGCAAACAAATGGGATTAGGCAGTCAGATGTATGCTGATGATGATTCTCAAGGACGATTGACCGGTGTTCCAGACAAAAATAGCGACGATTTGACTTGGATTTATCCCAAATATGTTTCAGCGCTAAAAACGTTCATTTGTCCTGCCACAAAAAATTATCTTCGCCCACCCATAACTCTAACTCCTCCCGGCGGTCAGCCGACTGTCGTTTATCAGGATCTTACAGACAATGCGAAAAACCCCGGTCTCACTAACGGGCACAGTTATGAGGTTTTCGGGTTCTGGCACAGCTTACAGTACCTTCCAATTCCTAAAAAAACATTAAAAACAGTTTCGTCTTACCATCACAAGAACACGGTCTCTCAATTCGGTTTTGGTCCTGACACAGTTGCCGGGCCTGTGAATACCTGGCTTATACTTGACGCGGATGATCCTAAAGGGACGGGGGCAGATTATGACAACTATCCTGATCCAGCTGATAACCATGGTAAAGATGGAGTGAATGTCGTCTTTTGTGATGGTCACGCGGAATTCGTGAATCAGAAAAATTATCTCTACAAGTATGAGCTTTCTCAGGATGGAGGCCGTAGTTCAATTACGCCGCTTTACGGTCCTTAAACGGAAGTAGTGGTTTACATTAGATTTTCCCAATCCGGTCGAGGCGTCGCTGCCACCATGAATGGCTAATCACGAATAGTTCGCCTTCGCGGGCGATGGCTGCATCGGTCTTCCTGCTGATACCGTTTTTCTTTGGCGGTTGAACCGAAAATTTG
>JALYXC010000011.1 GCA_030947315.1 Verrucomicrobiota bacterium
ATAACATTCTTCAGCCAAAAATCCAGAGCTCCTACTAGCCACCATTTTTGTTGTTCCACCGGTTGTCCCGGGACGACCCGGGATTTTGGTTCCAGTGAAACCGGTTTCGTTTCGCCTTTCACCGAAATGAAAACTTTTCTGGACAAACATTTCGGCAACATTTCTAAAATCTCTTTGGGAAATCCCAGCCAACTTCCCCCAAGCTTGTGATCCGTTTCAGGAATCTCGATGAGATCGCCCCATTGCAGCCAAATATCTTTTGCGCAATCGCCGGACTTTAAAATTTCCTCCAGGTTCAAAGGAATTTTTTCTTCGGCGGAAGTTTTTGAATTCAGCCGATGGATTTCAACCTTCGTCAAATCAGGAAATATTATGTTTTGATCAGCATTTCCAGAAACTGAATAAAACTGTGCGAATGCTTCCAGCAACGAAAAGCGATTCCACGAATTGGTTCCTTTGAAAAAAATCGGTTGTAAAAAATTCCGACTTTTGCGGCTAACGGAAATCCGCGTCAGCCGTTGGGCATTTTCGTTCGCGCCAAATTTCATCAGCAATTCAACGAGCATTTCTCCTGTGGGACTGTTCGATTTTTTCGCCACGCCTAGAGGTGTTTCGCCATTTTTATCCTGTGCATTTGGATTAGCTTTATTCCCCAGAAGAAATTCAACTATGCTTTTGTCTGAACCCAGCGACCATCGCAACGGAGTGGCACCGTCGTTGTCCGGACTGTCAATCTCAGCGCCGTTGGCTAAAAGCAATTTTGCAATTTCCACAAAACTTCCGCTCACCGCAAAATGCAGCGGTGTTCGCCCTTCTCGGTTTTTCGAGTTTGGATTCGCTTTGGCGGCGAGCAATATTTCCACAATTTCTTTTTGGCCCGATAAGGCTGCAAGGTGCAAAGGAGTCATTTCATAAAAAAGCGCTCCTCCGGTGACACTTTGATGTTTCGGAATTTTTAGTTCAGGATTTGCGCCATTTTGCAAAAGCAATTGCACGAGCGGCGATTGTCCGTCTCTAACAGCGTAGTGCAAAGCAGCATAACCCTCTTTGTTGATCGCGTTGAGATCCGCCTTTCGATCAATCAGAAACTTCGTCATTTCCAGGTTCTTGGAGAGCACTGCGGAAATGAGCGGTGTTGAATTGAAATTATCTTTGACATTAACGTCCGCGCCGTTTGCGAGAAGCAATTCCGCCACTGCTTTGTGTCCGGCCTGAGCTGCCATGTGCAGCGGTGTTTTGCCTCCATTGGGTTGGCTATTTCGCGCCTGAACGTTCGCTTTGTTTTTCAGAAGAATTTCCGCGATCGTTTTAAAACCTCTTTGGGCAGCGATATGCAAGGCAGTTGCACCAGTGCCGTCCTTCGCCTCTAAATCCGCTCCATGCGCGATGAGGAATTCGACCATGGATTTATCGCCATTCTCAACCGCCAAATGCAGCGGCGTTTTATTGTTTGATTTTCTATTTACATCCGCTCCGTTTGCCAAAAGGAATTCGGCAACACGCGTCAAATTGTTCTGCACCGCGTAATGCAACGGAATTCCGTTTTGTCCCGAGGCATTGATCAAATCCGGGCTGTCTTTGAGAAGCGCTTTGATGCGTTCAATTTCTTTGTCTTCTTCGTTGGGTAGATGGATTGTGTGGAGTGCGGGTGGAATGTTGCCTCCGCTCACCTCCGTTTTCGGTAAATTACTCCGGCTCAAATCAGCCAACGTTTGCTGATCGGAAAATTCCTTCAAAATGCGTTCGTATTGTGCGCTGGCTTCGTTGGTTTTTCCCTGTTTGCGATACACTTCACCGAGACGGAAAATCGCGGTGGCGGCGAGCTTGCGGTCTTTATCAAATTGTGTCGCGATGGATTGATACGATTTAATCGCGGCATCGAGATTGTGATTGGCTTCTTCCTCGAACAAGCCGCGTTGCAAGGCGCTGCTCAAATCATTGGTCGCGGCGGAAGCAAGAGCTGTGGCGGCGAAAAAAATTCCGGTCAGCAAGGTGAGGCATTTCGTTTTCATAATTTTTTTTAGACAGAATTAAACAGAATTTACCGAATTAAAATTCTCCGACTTAAATTCTGTTCAATTCTGTCCATTCTGTCTGACTGAATTGTCACGGTTTTGTAAAATCGAATTCAACGCAAAGACGCAAAGAAGCAGAGGCGCGAAGAAAACAAATTGAATTTCTACTTTAATCATTCCTCCGCGTCTTGGCGCCTTCGCGTCCTTGCGTTGAATTCTCCAGCCGGTATCCCACGCCGTGCACGGTTT
>JALYXC010000021.1 GCA_030947315.1 Verrucomicrobiota bacterium
CTCTTGTTTTGACTACAGTTGCCGCAGAAAAACCTGCTTCTGTAAATCTTCCCCCGCAGCCCTGGCACCTCGCCGATATCTGGTGGAACTTCCAGAGTGCGACTACTAACTTTGAATCGCTGGAGGTGGAAGTAACCATTGATCGGGACGTGCCTTCAACTTACAACCTCTACATTTCGCCCTGTGGCATTGCGCGGATCAACGGCCTGGATTTTTACGGCGGCTTGCAATCGAACATCAACGGCTGGGCCAACGCCACCAACCAGACCCGCGTCCATCCCGGCAAAGGCGCGATTTTCTCCCGCTGGTCGAACGACAAGAAAACGCCGGTAGGTCTGGAGAACGTGCGCGTCGCGGGTAGCGATTGCCTGATCGAGAGCGCTGGTTATGAGGGCGAGTTCGCCAGTGTGCGACGACCGTTCCCGTGGACTAAAGGCACCTACACTTATCAAATTTCCAAAGGACAAACTAAAATTGCCGAGGGTAAGACGAATACTTGGTTCATCTGCCGGGTGAAGGACTCGGCCGGTCAGGTCAAAGAGATTGGTAGTTTGCTATTCGAAGGCGAGAGTTTTACCTTCTGGGAGAAGCACTCCGCGTTTGTGGAAGTTTATTCCACGGCGAAAATCCCGCACAGCGAAATCCCGGAAGTTAAAATTACTTTCGGCTATCCACGTGTCAATGGCCAGTATCCGAAACTAAAATCCGCTCTGGTTATTCATCCCGCAGCCGGCGAACGATCTGGTGCGCCAGACGCCGCGACCGTCGTGGCCGATGGATCAACGGTGGTGGTTAACCTCGGTCCCATTTTTCAACGCTTGGTTAAAGACCGTAAACATTCGCTAGAGTTGAGTGCGCCTCCTAATGGTTGATCCAATGAATCAAAATTTTCAGAGACACATCAGCGCCAAACTCGACGCCATTCGCGAAGCAGGAACCTACAAACGCGAGCGTGTCATCGCCACTCCGCAAGGCAACATGATACGTGTTGCTGATGGAAAGCCAGTGCTCAACCTCTGTGCGAACAACTACCTCGGTCTCGCGCAACATCCCGCCGTCATCGCCGCCGCGAAAGCTGCGCTCGACCAATGGGGTTACGGTTGTGCCAGTGTGCGTTTTATTTGCGGCACGCAAGGCGTTCACAAGCAACTCGAACAGAAGCTCAGTGAGTTCCTCGGCACGGAGGATACCATTCTCTATGGGTCGTGCTTCGATGCCAATGGCGGACTGTTCGAGACATTGCTCGAGACGGAGGACGCTATCATTAGCGACGAGTTGAACCATGCCAGTATCATTGATGGTGTGCGTCTTTGCAAAGCGCAACGCCTTCGCTATCTCAACAACAACATGGCTGACCTGGAGGCCAAGTTGAAGGAGGCCGACGCGAACAAGGCTCGCTTCAAAATGATTGCGACCGATGGTGTTTTTTCGATGGACGGCTACATCGCGAATCTCTCTCTCATTTGTGACCTGGCAGACCAATACGATGCTCTCGTGATGGTGGATGATTCTCATGCCCTAGGCTTCATGGGTAGGACGGGTCGCGGCACGCATGAATATTGTGAGGTGATGGGGCGGGTGGATATCCTCACCGGCACGCTGGGCAAGGCGTTGGGCGGAGCAAGTGGCGGTTATACAAGCGGTCGCCGGGAATTTATAGAATACCTGCGCCAACGTTCTCGTCCTTATCTTTTTAGTAATACGCTGGCGCCGAGTATAGCAGGAGCAACACTCAAGGTATTGGAACTATTGACGGAATCCACCGGGCTGCGCGACACGCTGGAGTCGAACACGAAATTTTTTCGCGAAGAAATGGCAAAGCTGGGCTTCAATATCTTGCCCGGCACACATCCGATTTGTCCTGTAATGCTCGGTGATGCTGCGCTTGCTACACGGTTCGCCGATGCGATGTTGGAGAAAGGGATTTATGTAATCGGCTTCTCCTTCCCCGTTGTGCCGAAGGACAAGGCCCGCATCCGCACACAAATTTCCGCCGCGCATACCCGATCCAACCTTGAACGTGCTCTAACCGCTTTCAAGGAAGTAAAAAACGAACTAGGAATCTAACTATCCAAGAACCACAATTTAATTCACAATTACAAAACAATATGAACACACAAAACAACAAACTTACTTCACGCCGGGAATTTCTCGGAACTTCATCCGCAATCATTGGAGGTGCCCTCGCAACTCCTGCTATTTTATCCGGCAACCTCTTCGCAGCGGAGAACCACGAAACGTTGCGCGTCGGCCTGGTTGGTTGCGGCGGGCGTGGAACCGGAGCGGCGAGCGAAGCGTTGAGCGCGGATAAAAACGTCGTGCTCACCGCAATTGGCGATGCCTTCGGAGAAAAATTGCAACCCGCGCTAAGGGAACTACAAAAGGCTCATCCTGATCGAGTGAAGGTAACACCCGAAACAAGCTTCACCGGTTTGGACGCCTACCAGAAGGTGATAGATAGTGGCGTGGACGTCGTGCTGCTTTGCTCGCCGCCGGGATTCCGTCCGGTGCATTTCAAGGCCGTGGTGGATGCAGGCAAGCACGTTTTCTGCGAGAAGCCGATGGCAACCGATGCGGCTGGGATTCGTTCAGTAATGGCCACCGTCAAGCTGGCAAAGGAGAAGAACCTTTCAATCCTTGCTGGCTACTGCTGGCGCTACGACTATCCGCGCCGGGAGTTTTATAAAAATATTCATGCTGGAGCGATAGGTGACATTCGCGCCATCTACGCCAACTACTACACTGGTCCGGTCAAGCCCATGCCACCAGCCAGTGAGCGTCCCAAAGAAATGGGAGACCTCGAATGGCAGGTGCGCAACTGGTATAATTTTTCATGGCTCTCCGGCGATGGTTTAGTAGAACAGGCCTGTCACAGTGTGGATAAAATTGCCTGGGCGATGAAGGACGTGCCTCCCCTGAAAGCCGTGGCCGTAGGTGGTCGTCAAACCAAGAACAACGAAGGCAACATCTTCGATCACATGTTCGTTGTTTATGATTTTCCAAACGATGTCCGTGCATTTCTAGGCCAGCGTCAGATCAGCCATTGCCACTCAGAAAATTCTGATTGCGTGATGGGATCGGAAGGTGTTGGAAAAATTACCGGCGCTGCTGGTCCGGGGATTCGCGGCAAGCAGGCGTGGCGTTATAGCGGCGAACAGAGCGACATGTATCAGAACGAACACAACGAATTCTTTGCTGGCATCCGCAGCGGCAAGCTCATCAACAACGGAGACCGGATGGCGCAGAGCACACTCATGGGCATCATGGGCCGGATGGCTGCCTACACCGGACAGGAAGTCACCTGGGAACAAGCTTTAAGCTCGAAGGAAACTCTCGTGCCGGAGAAGCTCGATTGGAAAATGAAACTCGACATCGCGCCCATGCCGATTCCCGGCGTGACTCAACTGGTCTAGCCGCATGAAATTGTAATCGCTTATACCGCCTAATAACACTTGCCATAGCAAAACCAGCGACTCTGGAAGATTTGAAAGTGTTCGTGCCGTGACCTGATCCACCCTGAGACGTTCCTCCGTGCAAAATACCCATCACGCGCCTGAATGTCCGCCAAAAATGGGATGGATAGATGGTCGCATGGTTTGACAATTTGTGGAGAAATAAAAGCCAGGCTCCGCTTTGAACTGTCGGCTCTCAGCAATTTCACCAGTAAAAATCCAGTTTTATTCCTGATGAAAAAAGAACTTTTACGTTTTAGATTTATTTAAAAGGTAATTCTGTGAATGCAGAAACTCGCGGTTAACTGTAATTTAAAATATTAAAATTTATGAAAAATGACACAACGGAAATGATGGAAGATCAAACTAAAGACGCAAAAGAAATCGCCGCCGATTTAAAAAATAAAGCTAAAGCTGCGGGAGCGGCGGCTTGGGACGCCACTCGCGCCACTTATCAACAAGCGCAGGAAAAAACTGTCGCCTACAGTAAAGCAACCGATCAGGCAATCCGCGAAAATCCGTATGTCGCCCTCGGCGTGGGTTTTGGAGTTGGCCTGTTGCTCGGTCTTTTAATGACGGGGAGCTGCGAAGAAGAATCGGAAGATTGAAAATAAATAAGAGTTTGGGATAAAAGAAAACTTAGCGAAAACTAATTCGGTAACTTAAAAATAATTTAACAATCAGAAAGGAAAAAAAATTATGGAAACACGAACTACTTCAAAAGATGTAAAAGGTTTGGCGCGCGACGTTCAGGAAAACATTCGCGAAACGGCCAACGAATGGGCCGACAAAACTAAAGCCGCCGGTTCGGCTGCCATGGAATCGGCCCAAGCGGCTTATCAAGTCGCACAGAAGAAAGCCGTCGAAGGCGCCAAAGCAACTCATCAGGCCATCCAGGAAAATCCGTACCGTTCACTGGGCGTCGCTTTGGGCGTGGGAATCCTGGTGGGTTTTCTCATTCGGCGAAAATAAAGTACGTAAATAATTCATGGTGAATCTATTTTCACCATGAATTTTTTATCCTAATTTTATGGACACGCCTGATCTTCGTTCTAAAGAGGAAATTGCCCGCGACATCGAGGCCACGCGTCGCGACGTCTCGAATGCTCTTGATCACACCAAGGACGCTTTTATCGGAAAAAATCCGGGCGTGCTGGCTTGGAAAGCTACGAAAGCCAAGTACGAGGAATGCAAAGAAGTCGTGGCGGAGAAAACTCAAAAAACCGACGCGGTTATTCGCGACAATATTTATCGCTCGATGGGAATGGCTTTATTGGGCGGGGCGGTAGTCGGTTTTCTAGCCACTCCCAAACCTAAAACCAAACGAAAAAAATCACACCGTCATTAAACATTATGGTTCTTCACGATCTTCATGAATTGGACTACAACGAAATCGCCCAGCGCAAAGAAAACGAATGGAAAGAAAAAATTAATCTGGCGCGGCAGCAGGTCCGGGAAGTGACCTGCGCGAGCGCCGAAGTGGCCGATCAAACCATTCGTTCCAATTTATATTCAGCTCTCGGCGTAGCTTTTGGATTAGGCCTGGCTTTGAGTTTTTTCTGTAAGCGCTCATAAAAAATCCTTGTCAGCGATCGGTCATCAGTGGTTAGTTGTCCGCGCTCGTTTTTACTATCAGGGAAACGGACAAATTCAAAATGATGCGCGAGGGATTCCGAATTGAGACCGATTCCATGGGAGAAATGCGCGTTCCCGAGGAAGCTTACTACGCCGCGCAAACCGCGCGAGCCGTCGAAAATTTTCCCATCAGCAACCTGCGATTTTCCCGCGCCTTCATCTACGCGCTTGGTTTGATCAAGAATTTTTCCGCTCGAACCAATTCCGATCTGGGCCTGCTCGAATCGAAAATTTCCCGGGCCATTCAACAAGCGGCCCGGGAAGTCGCCGACGGAAAATGGGATGCGCAATTCATTGTGGATATTTTTCAAACTGGCTCCGGCACTTCCACCAATATGAATGCCAATGAGGTGATTGCCAATCGCGCCACGGAAATTCTGGGCGGAAAAATCGGCGATAAATTGGTTCATCCCAATGACCACGTCAACCGCGGCCAATCGAGCAACGACATTATTCCCAGCGCAATTCATCTCGCTGCTTTTTGTGAAATGGAACGCACCTTGATTCCCGCGCTGGCCGAATTGCGGACTGCGCTCGGAGAAAAAGCCGAAGCCTTTGCGGAAATCCTTAAAATTGGCCGCACTCATTTGCAGGACGCCACGCCGATTCGGCTCGGCCAGGAATTCAGCGGGTACGTTAGTCAACTCGAACACAGTCTCGCGCGACTGCGCAACTGCGAAAAAAATTTAAGCGAACTCGCTCTGGGCGGCACCGCAGTCGGAACCGGTATCAATACGCATCCTGAATTTTCCCAAAGAACCATCGCGGCGATTGCGGCTGAAACTAAACTGCCCTTGCGTGAGGCCGAGAATCATTTTGAGGCGCAAGGCTCGCGCGATGCCTGCGTGGAGTTAAGCGGCGCTTTAAAAACTGTGGCCGTCAGTTTAATAAAAATCGCTAACGACATTCGTTTTCTCAGTTCCGGACCGCGTTGTGGAATTGGCGAATTAAAACTTCCCGCCACCCAGCCCGGTTCTTCAATTATGCCCGGAAAAGTCAACCCGGTAATGTGCGAAATGCTCATTCAGGTTGGCGCGCAAATTATTGGCAATGATGCGGTCATCACGTTCGCCGCCACCTTCGGCAATCTCGAATTGAACGTCATGATGCCGGTTATGGCCTACAACCTTTTGCAAGCGATTGATTTGCTCGCCAATGCCAGCCGCGTTTTTGCGCAAAAATGTGTCGTCGGTCTGGAAGCCGACCGTGAAAAATGCCAGGAAAATCTGGAACGAAGTCTCGCCATGTGCACTTCTTTGGCGCCGGTGATTGGCTACGATCAAGCGGCCAACATTGCCAAAATTGCCTACCAATCCAATCGCACGATTCGCGAAGTCGCGGGAGAAATTTCCGGTTTAGAAAAAACCCGGCTTGATCAATTACTGGATCCCGCCCAACAAACTCAGCCTAATTATTAATTCACACTGGAGGAACATGAATAACGACGCCACAAAATTATGGGAAATGATTAAGCACATTAAAATGGCCATGCTCACCACGCAAGATTCGGACGGCGCTTTGCGGAGTCGTCCCATGGCCGCGCAGCAAAAAGATTTCGATGGTTATCTTTGGTTTTTCACCGAGGCCAGCAGTCACAAAGTGGACGAAATCCACGCTCATCATCAGGTCAATCTTTCTTACGTTGACGCAAAACAAAAGCGCTACATTTCCGTTTCCGGAAAGGCGCAAATCATGCGCGATGCGAACAAGGCTAAATCGCTCTGGCACCCTTTTTTGAGCGCCTGGTTTCCGCAAGGCGCTGACTCGCCCGAGGTCGCGCTGCTTCGGGTAAAAGTTGAGCAAGCCGAATATTGGGAATCGTCCGCCCGCCGCGCGGTACAATTTGAAGTCACCGCCCAGGTGGCGCCGCCGAAAGTCGAAAATAAAAAATTGACTTTGTTGTCGTAGCCGCGCCCGTCTGGCGCAACACGATTTGGCGCCTCATTTGCGCCTTTTGATTCGGCCTCCGTTCGCACCGAATAGTTGAGATGCAAGAGCGCGAACTTAATTCAGTTGGACAAGGCGAAAGAATCGTTGCGGTGTCTGCCCTATATTTTGAGTGATGGAAAGGGTTGAATCAGTCGCCGTAATGTCGCCCGGCACGTTTGTCCAGATTGGTTCATTCAGATCGTCCTTATATTGCAACCGATAAATCTTGTCGGGGTAAACCGACCAGGTGATTTGCGCCGCCCCATTTGAGACAGTCAGACTCGACGAGCTTGGCGGCGCGACAACCACAATGCTGAACGTGCGCGTGGCGCTTAAAGCCGGCGAGCCGTTATCGGAGACGCGGACAGTAACAGCATTAGTTGTAGGCAGAAAAGTAGTCGGCGCGGTCCAAGTGAAAATGCCGCTCGTCGGATGAATAGTTGCTGCAAGGGGCGCCCCCGAATCCAGACTGAAGGTAAGAGTTTGCGGCGGTATATCGGAATCACTGGCCGAATTGGTGAACGTCAACGTATCGCCTGAATTAATAATTTTATTTGGAATCGCAGCTAACACGGGTGGCGTAGTGGTGGGCGCTGAAACAAAAATAGCTTCGATGCCGCTGCTCTTGGGAGTGTTAACGATCGGCGTGTAATCAATCGTGATCTTGCCCTCAGCAGTGGCGGGG
>JALYXC010000029.1 GCA_030947315.1 Verrucomicrobiota bacterium
GAAAGAGGAGAAATTTTTTCCAGATCAATTCCCAGGTCGCGTTCTCGCGAAATGGCGCACAACATCAAATCGCCGGAATGAGAAAGGTTAAATTGGAGAGATTTTTTTCCGCGCAAAACCGGTTTGCCGTGGGCGCCGTAATCGAAAATTATTTCGCGAGGCTCTATTTTTAAATAGGAGCCGAGGATTTTTCGCAGAAATCCGCGCGCGACGACAAAACGATTTTTATCCTTCACGAAATGGAAACGGGCCGCTCGCTCTTTTTCATCAGAAGACAGGATCTTCGCCAACTCGGCCGCGGAGACATCAGGCACGAGCAACGAAGCAGACCAGACATGCGCTTCCTCGCGCGGCAGTGTCCATTCCGCCGGAGGAAAATTCCATAATAGATGAACTGCTGGCATATTTTCTTCTCCGCAAAACGGGACAGGATGGCCGGAGATTTTAGTGTCATTTCCTTTTCGTGCCGACTGTGTTTTTATTTCGCTGGCTGGATTATTTTTTTTAAATGAAACCTGCTTTATTTTAACAGGCCGTTTGAAAAAGAAAAGAATCATTGCTTTCAGACCGAAGATTAAAAATAAATTAAAATACTCTTTGAAAGATTTTAATTGTCTGGTTTAGTTCGCGCTTCGCGCGGGCGAAAAAAAATTGAACACGATACTATTCACTGACCATTTTTATATCTTTCATCTTGTCTCCACAAAAAATCACTTTATGACCTTGCGCGCTACGGCTGGTTTCATCGCTACTATTTTCTACCTACTGAGGTTTGGCGCGACCTCCATATTGGCTCAGCCGCGCGATTTCGGAGTGGATGTTTCGCATTACCAGGGCAGCACGGGAATTTCGCAAAGTTCATGGAACTCGATGTTTGGGAGTGGAAAAAAATTTGCATTTATCAAAGCCAGCGAAGGACTGACCGGCCCGGATGATGCCGCGATGAGCAACAATGTGGTTCGGGCAAGCGCGGCAGGTTTGTTGGTCGGCGTTTATCATTATCCGCATCCGGAGAATCGTCCAACGACGAACGGCGCTATTCAAGAGGCAGATCATTTTCTTGGTTATGCGGGGAGAGCAGTCGGTCCGGGGCGTCTTCGGCCGGTGCTTGATCTCGAAGGAAGTTCTGCGACTCTGAGCACGCCGGCATTGACCGATTGGGTAATTGCGTTTTCAGATCGAATCATTGCGCAAAGAGGAGTGACGGCGGCGCCGATTATTTATTGCAACCGTTCTTTCGCCAGGGATGAGCTTGACACTCGCCTGGCGAATTATGATTTGTGGCTGGCTTATCTCACGAATGTGGATTGGTCCATCGCGGAACCGCCCCCGACGGCGTCTTATCCGAAACCGACTGGCGTATTTAACAACTGGTGTTTTTGGCAATACAATTGGACAGGAAGTTCCGGAGGAATCAGTCCGCTGGACTTGGACGTTTGTCACAATGAATATAAACCGCTGACTTCTTTTTTAATTCCGTATCCGCCCATCCTGCTGACCGTTTCCAGCGTGAATGGAGCAGGAGCATTTCAACTGGCGTTCACGAATGCGACGGAGGGTTTATTTACAGTGTTCGCCGCGACAAATCTCAATTCGCCATTCAGCAACTGGACAGCGCTTGGGACCGCGACGGAGGGTCCGCCGGGTTATTATCAATTCACAGATTCACAATCGAGCAACAGCGCAGTGAAGTTTTATCGCGTGAGATCGCCATGAGAAATTTGTTAGAGAAGCCATCCTGAAAACTTCTGACAATTTCCTTTAACGTTTTCCGTCCACCCGATGGCGCAAAGGCATTCCCGGTTTGGCGCCGGTGTGTTGATCATTTTCCACGACCATTACGCCATTGACAAAAACATATTTGAAACCAGTCGCGTAATGATGCGGATCGTTGTAAGTGGCGTTCTCTTTCACGGTGGTGGGATCGAAAACGACGAGGTCGGCCCAGTTGCCTTCGCGCAATTCGCCGCGATTTTGCAATTGAAATGTTTTAGCCGGCAGGGAAGTCATTTTGCGAATGGCCTCTTCCAGTTTGAGAATTTTCTTTTCCCGAACGTATCGCGCCAGAATGCGGGCGTTGTTTCCATAGCCGCGCGGATGCGGAACGCTTTCGTTAAATTTTCGCACGCCGCTGTCGGAAGCAAACATGGTGTTGGTGTGTTCCATGAAATGTGTTAAATCGGTTTCGCTCATGCTGTGAAAAACTCCGGTGGCGCCGCCATTTTTTTCAATTTCAAAAATCAAATTAATTTGGTTGTCCAGTGAGTTGGAACCGAATTTTTTCTGCGCGGCTTTTGCCACGTCGAGACCATTCAAAGATTTGTCGTATTTATTGGAAGCAATGCGGCGTAGGCATAATTTTTATTTCCTCTTTTGTGCAAGGTTGCTTTCATCTCAGCGATAATTTTCGCTTTCTGGTCGGGATCAGAAATGCGATCGGAAAATTTTCCGCCTTCCTTCGCGGCATCAGGAATGAGCTGGCTCAGAGTCGTGCTGGAAGCGGTGTAGGAATATTGATCCTGCGTGATTTGTAAACCGGCGGCGCGCGCTTTTTCGATGGCAGCAAGCACTTCCGCCGTTTGACCCCAATTGGATTTGCCGGAAAGTTTTATGTGTGAAATTTCCGCGCGAATATTCGCCTCGCGCGCGATGCGAAAAATTTCTTCCAACGATTTAAAAATTTCGTCGCTTTCGCTGCGCTGATGCGTGGCATAAATGCCGTCATAAGCCGAAGCGACTTTGGCCAGTTCGATAATTTCTTCGGTCTTGGCATAAACGCCCGGCAAATAAATCAAGCCGGTGGAAAGTCCGACCGCGCCTTCTTTCATGGCCTGTTCGACCAGCGCTTTCATTTTAGACAATTCCTCGTCTGTGGGCGGACGCATGAAAGAGCCGCCCATGATTTTTCCGCGCACGGTCCCGTGGCCGATGAGAGTCGCGACATTCGGCGAGACAGTTATTTTTTCCAGCTTCTTAAAAAAATCGCCGACGTGCAGAACTGAGCCGCCGCAATTTCCCAAAACCAAAGTGGTCACGCCCATGCGCACAAAATTTTCGCCCAACGGCAATTCGTCAATTTCCTCGGCGTGCGTGTGAACATCAATAAAACCGGGCGCAACCACCAATCCATTGATGTCCAATTCTTTTTTGGCTTCGCCGGAAACCGTTCCAATCGCGGCGAGGCGTCGGTCTTTGATGGCGACATCGCCGGAATAAATCTGCTGGCCCGTGCCATCGGCAATTTCCCCGTGGCGCAGGATCAGATCAAACATTTCCGCGCGAGTCGAAAACGTAATTAAAACGAGCCAGAGGCAGAGAATTTTCATAAGAAAATTCAATCATGAATGAGGAATGAACGAAATAATTTATTTGCTGGAAACCTTTCTTGTTTTTTATTCGTCCTCTGTTAAAATGCGGCATTCACAGAAATAAATTTTTAATTGGCGCAATTTTAAAATGAACCGATTTTTTTATCTGGCGGGTTTCCTGACGATTCTTCAGTCACCTTTTTTGGTGAGAGCCGATCCGGCGCCGCCGGCGATTACAAATATTTCGGTTAACGGTTCAGGCAAAACCGTCAAATTTGCTCCTTATCCGGCGGCCAAAATTTATTCCATTTTAAGCAGCAGCAATCTCACTTCTTTTACGACGAATGCGGGTGTTATTTCTGGTTTTTCGTGGGCCATTACCAACAATGATCCGATCGGCTTTTTTCAATTACAAGTCACGCCTTTGAGCAGCAATGAATTATTGACGGCGACCGTTCTCAATCGGCTGGCTTACGGTCCCACGCCCGATGATTTGGAGCGAATTCTCACTGGCCCCAATCCAATCGGCGCGCAAGCTTATATTGACGAACAACTTGCTCCGCAAACCATTTCTGAAACCGTGTCCAATGCGCATCCGAACATAAATTTAATTCAGGCGAAATTTCCTGAGGCGACTGATTTTGTGACGACCACTCACGCGGCTATTCAGGATTTGCGCGCCTGGCATTGTTTGCGCGGCGTCGCGGCGAAAAGGCAATTGCTGGAAATTCTCCTGCAATTTTTGGAAAATCATTTTGTCACTCAATACGAAAAAAGCGTCACTTATTTCGATACTTTTTACGATGATAATGCGCAGATGGGGCGACTCTCCACGCAATTGGAATATTTGGAAAATGAAAAATGGCGAAATGCCCTGCTCAATCCGAGCTGCACTTTTTATGACCTGTTGAAGATCAGCGCGGAAAGTCCAGCGATGATTATTTATCTGGATACCGTCAATAGCAAAGGCAGCGGCAGCAATATCGCCAACGAAAATTATGCCCGCGAAATTTTGGAACTTTTCACCTTCGGCGTGGATAACGGTTACGATCAAAATGATATTACGGTCCAGTCACGTTGCTGGACAGGCTGGTCAGTAGAAATGGTGGATGCGGCGAATGCGTTTAATCCGTTTGCTCTGCGGACGACTAATAATATTCCTGGTGTGGTTAGCAACTTCACTCAAATTTCAAATTTATTTGGAGTGTTTGCTTTTAACTTTAAAAACGCCAATCACAATACTTCGGCCAAAACTATTTTTCCGAGTAAAACAGTCCCCGCGCGGTTTGGATCACCGTGGGCGGGCACTTCGTACCAATTGAGTGTTCCAATACGCACGGGAACGAATGGAATTAAGGACGGCTACGATGTGATTACGCATTTGGCCAATCAGCCTTTTACGGAAGAATTTATTAGTGTGAAACTCTGTCGTTTATTTGTGCATGATGATTTTGCCATTGGCTATAATTTTACCGATCCAAATCTTTCGCCGGAAGGACAACTGGTTAAACAATGCATGTTGACCTGGGAAAACAGTTCGCCCAAAGGTCAGATTTGGCCGGTGCTCGCCACGATTTTTAATTCGGATTTGTTTCGGGGCCATAATGCTTCCATGCAAAAAGTTAAAA
This sequence comes from Verrucomicrobiota bacterium, assembly GCA_030947315.1. Lineage (GTDB taxonomy): Bacteria > Verrucomicrobiota > Verrucomicrobiia > Limisphaerales > CANJXF01 > JALYXC01. The sequence goes on from JALYXC010000029.1 coordinate 4,937, forward strand.
CGCCTTTGGAATTTGTGCTCAGCGCGGTCCGCGCCGTCCGTGCCAGCACTAATGGAACTTTCAGTGCGGGAACTTTCACGGCGGATACGGATGGATATGCGATTTCTGGAACGAACAGCACAGCCATTACGCCTTTGACGCGGATGGGCGCCATGAGTTTATTCAATCGCGCCGAGCCAAATGGTTATCCTGAATCGGCGCCGGGCTGGATCAGCGCCGGCACGCTCGCCGAGCGAGTTCGTTTCGTGCAATCTTTTTGCATCCTTCTCGGACAAGCGGGCCATGGCGGCTCAATCAATGATGCGGGTAATTCTATTTGTGACCCGGTAAAACTTTTGAAAAATAAATTGTCCAGCGCCAGTTGGAATGATGCCGGAGCCGTGGCGGATTATTTTTTAAGCATTATTTATCCCGGCGAAGGCAAGGCGAATTTAGATTTATTTCGCACGGCCGCGATGAATTATCTCAACACGGACGATATCAATATTCCGCCGCAAACGTCTCTGTTCAGTGGTGTCCTCAACACGTCCACAATTTATGATACTCGAGTTCGAGGTATGCTGGGACTGCTGTTGACGTTTCAGCGTTTTCAGGAGCAATAAAAACATGCAACATTTTAACATCATTACTCGACGCGGCTTTTTTGAGCGCTCCATGAAAATTGGGCTCGGGGTCGCGCTGGCTACTTTGACCGATATTCCTTTTGTCATGAAGCGCGCGCTGGCCGAAGGAACGATTGGCGCGGGAAAAAAAATTCTATTTATTTTTCTGCGCGGCGCCAATGACGCGCTTAATTCGGTCATTCCAATTCAGGATTCGGCTTACAACACCACCAATCGTTCCACCATTATTATTCCGGGCGATCCGGCCACCGATTATTCCGTGAGCGGCCCGTGCGATTTTTTTCCTTCCGGCGCAAGCGCGACGTTCGGTTACGGAAAGGCGATTCGAGCCGGCAACGGTTTTGCCGCGCTGCATCCCTCCTTAAAATTTCTGGCGCCCGTTTACAACGCGGGCGATTTGGCGGTCATTCATCGCGTGGCTTATCCCAAACAATCGCGGTCGCATTTTGATTCGCAAAATTATTGGGAAAACGGCAATCCAAATAATAATCTTTCTAAAGACGGGATTTTTTATCGGGCCATGCTTGAATCAGGCCTGGCCAATTCGCAGGCTTTAACGGGCGTTTCCATTCAATCGGCTTTGCCACTTTTGTTGCGCGGTTCAGCAGCGGCCATGACTAATTTATCTGATCCCACTCGCTATAATTTGTTGGGCGTTCCGAATACCACGTCGGGCAATGCTAAATTCGACAATGCCTTTGCGGCGGCTAATCAATACGGATTTGCCGATAAAAAAAATCGCGAGTTGCTCAAGTTGCAATATCAGAACATGCAGGACACGTTGTCCACCTTTGCCACCATTGATTTTTCGGACAACGGAAATACTTTCGTGGACGACGCGCCGACCGATGGCGACACGATTCCTTATTATCTTTTTCCCACCAGCAACGTCAAAAATGGCGGTTATGCCGTTCACGCCAATGACCCAGCCAAATACGTGGTCAACACCGGTTCCTATTCGTTTTTCACCAATTTAAAAGCCGCGGCGCTGGTGCTCAATAAAACTAACGCCATTATTGCCGGAACAGAACTCGGTGGATTCGACACTCACAATGCGCAAGGCAGCGTGACGGGCGCCCATTCTGATTTGCAAAAACAAATTGCCTGGGCCATCTACGGACTTCGAAAATATTTCAGCAATTATGGTCGGGGCAATAATGCGCCGTCGAGCGCCGCGAAAGTAAATTGGAATGATGTCGTTGTGGTCACGCTCTCCGAGTTTGGTCGGACAACCATTCAAAATGCCAGTGGCGGGACTGATCATGCCGAAGCGGGCGCGATGTTTGTCGCTGGCGGCGGGGTTAGCGGCTACAATAAAGGAACACCTCATTCCGGCATTCGCGGATGCAGTCCGAGCGATCCGATTCCCTGGGTGACCGGTCAGACCGGTTC
>JALYXC010000052.1 GCA_030947315.1 Verrucomicrobiota bacterium
ATGCCAGTGGGGGCGGTTACGCAAATACCAACTATTATTTTGATGATTCACAGGGCTATCCGGATTATCCCTTCGCTCTTGAGGCATTACAAGGCGTGACATCCAACGGTATCCCGTTATCAGCGGTCGATTATAATCCACAAACGAACATTGTTCATATTACTCAAGGCACTAATGTGGCAGGTTATTTAACTTGGGGTGCAAATGGAGGGCAAGGAAGCGGTTATGCAACGAATGGAGGAGTAATATTTCACGGGAACAGTTCTTGGTATATCATAGAAACAATTGAGTCATATAATGGTCAGGTGGTTCAAGATTTTCCTCAAGGTAATTTCGTGAAATGGTTTTCAGTTAATGCTTTTGGCGGAGCAAACTATTCTAATACGCCGATCGGCGCAGTGACGCATGTGGAAGAACCTAGTGCACCCGGATGTGAAAATTCGCGAGTGTATTTTGGTTCATGGGTTGCGGGAAAGAACTTCGGTATTTGCGCTTGGAATTCTCGACAAACCCCGGTTTTTCAAGCGGTGGGTGATCCATTCGTAACTAAATAATAAGGAACATTATGAAAATTAACCTAATCAAAAGCATAATCGTCGGAATATTCCTGCTGGTCTCCAGACCGGCAGGATTTTCTCAAGGTTTCATGAACCTGAACTTTGAATCGGCTAAAATCATACCCGCCACTGGTAGTCCTTTCTACCCATACGGTATAGACGTTACAAATGCGCTGCCTGGATGGGCTGTCTTTATTGGCAGCAATCAGGCAACGCAAATCACCTACAATGCTCCCGCGATTGGATCAACTTTTGTTACACTTTGGGCAACAAACGGGCAGCAAATAAGCGGAAATTTCGGTGTTCTATTACAAGGAGGTGGAACTGCCGCATCAGCTTCTATTAGTCAGACAGCTTTAGTACCTGCTTCTACAAGGTCGATTCTTTTCCAAGCGCAACCGTATGGGTTTAATGCAGGGGGTAGTCTCTTGATTTCTTTTGGGGGTCAAAATATCCCATTTTTTGCCCTTTCGACAGGAGCAAATTACACATTATACGGTGGCGAAATTTCAGCCTTCGCTGGTCAAACTGAGCAACTCACCATTGCAGCTTTAAACCAACCTGGGTTCTATCCGAACAATTGGAACATAGATAACATCCAATTTTCATCTTCAGCAGTTCCCGAGCCGAGCACAATTGCATTAGCCATTATTGGCTTCGCTTCTCTCGGATGGTTTTGTCGGAGAAAATAATAACGTTCGATCTGACATTTCACCCAAACAGACGCAATTTGAATAATTTCTATTTTGAGCAAATCTAAAAAATTATAAACCAATTATCTCTGCTGATTTTAAACTTGTTTTGTCAGTTCGTTTCCCATGGCCAAAAGTTTTTGCGCATTGGCGGCAGATTTAGCTTCGGCGTAAATGCGAAGAATCGGTTCGGTGCCCGAACCGCGCAACATCAGCCACGAACCATCCTTCGCCACAAATTTTACGCCATCGTAAGTTTTTACTTCTGATAAAGGGGAGCGAAGAAGTTTTTCGGGCGGATTATTTTTGCAAAATTCCATGAGCGCATCACGTTTTTCCAAAGGAAAATAAGCATCGTCGCGCGCGTAATGATGCGGGCCAAATTGCTGTTCGAGGTTCGTCAAAATTTTATTGATGGAAATTTTCTCAGTGGCCAGCAATTCGAGCAGCATCATTCCAGCGGCAATTCCGTCGCGCTCAGGAATATGACCGGGAAAACCGATCCCGCCGCTTTCTTCGAATCCGAGCAGGACGTTTCCGCGCAACATTTCTGAGCAAATATATTTAAAACCGACGCCCGTCTCAATGAGTTCAAGCCCGGAAGCGGCGCACATTTTGTCTACCATCGAAGTTGTCGTGAGCGCTTTAATCACGCGCCCTTTGGCTTTGCGATTGACAATAAAATGATGCAGCAGCGCGCAAATAATCTGGTGCGTTGTGATTAAATTTCCCCGCCCGTCCATTCCCCCGACGCGGTCAGCATCGCCATCGGTGACGAGGCAAATATCGTGCGGATGTTTTTCTAAATAAGCGGCGCTTTTAACGTAATTTTTTTCGATTGGCTCCGGATTGATGCCGCCGAAATTTGCATCATGTGTTCCGTTCAGCGTCGTGACGCGACAAGTTGTTCCCGCCAGCAATTCATCAAAACAGCCCGCGCCTACCCCAAATAAAGCGTCGTGCGCGAAACGAAGTTTTGATTTCGCAATCAGTTTAAAATCCACCAGTTTTTTCACGGCCTGAAAATGGGCGGGCCGAATATCCTTGATAATAATTTGTTTGGATTTAATTGCGGCTGCTGAGTCCGTCGCGCGAACAGGATTTTTATCGAGTAATTTTTCCACGGCCTGACAAATGGCCGGATCAGCCGAGCCGCCGTAATGCGCCTTCAATTTGAACCCGTTAAACATTGGCGGATTATGACTGGCCGTAATCATCACGCCGCCGATGGCGCCAATCGCCTTGACCGCAAACGAAACGGAAGGCGTGGGCGTAGGCTGCGCGGTGAGAATTACTTGAAAGCCATTTCCGGCAAAAACTTCCGCGACGCGCTGGGCAAATTGATCCGAAAGAAATCGCCGGTCGTAACCCACCACCACTTTTTTTTTTGCGCCGGAAATGGGATGGGCTTTCCAAAAATCGGCCGTGGCTTGCGTGACGCGATCCAGATTTGCAAAAGTGAAATCCTCGGCCATAACGGCGCGCCAGCCATCGGTTCCAAATTTTATTTCAGACATAATAAAAGAATTTAGAAGTCAGGAGTCAGGATTCAGAAGCAATCAAAAAACCTTTGTTGGCATCAAATTTGAAATCGGGGCGCGGCGGATTTTTTTCAGCAATAGTTCGCATTTGTTTTACGGCTCTCGTCAAACTGCGTTCGCCAAAAAGGCCGGTGCCCGCCACACAAGTATCCGCGCCGGCGCGAGCGCATTCGGCGGCGGTTTGAAAATTAATTCCGCCATCCACTTCGATTTTGTAATGAAGATTTTTTTCAGCGCGCCAGAAAAAAGCCTGCTGCACTTTGGGCAATGTTTCAGTAATGAAAGGCTGACCGCCGAAGCCGGGATTGACGGTCATGATTAAAATCGAATCAATTTTATCCAAGTGCGGCTCGAGGGAAGCCATGGTGGTGGAAGGATTAATAGCGAGGCCCACTTTTTTTCCGAGCGATTTTATTTTCCAGATGAGCGACGTAATTTGTTCGCCCAACTCGATATGAATAATAATTTGATCGGCGCCGGCCTGAGCGAATGGTTCGAGTAAAATTTCCGGGCGCGAACACATCAAATGCACATCAAAGAAAAGTCTGGTCAAAGGCCGCGCCATTTGCACGACGGCTGGGCCGAAGGAAATATTAGGAACGAAGTGTCCATCCATGATGTCCAGATGCAACCAGTCAGCTTTGGCTTTTTCCACGCGCAGGATTTCCTTTTTTAACTGGGAAAAATCAGCGGCCAAAAGTGACGGCGCAATAATCATCGTGCGAAATTAAACAATGAAAATGAAGAATGAAAGATTCAAGATGAGATTTTGAATCAGAAATGAAAGTGCGATTTGGGAATTAGGGACCTTGCCTTAGCCAAAAGCTCTTCATAAAAGAAACCGTTTTGTTCTGCTTTGTTGAAGCAATTTATGGCATGTTGATAATCCTTTAATTGCAGATAGGTCCGACCTAAATTATAACAAAGCCATCTTTCATCGCCTTCAATGTTATAAACCTTGCCAAAATAAACCAGAGCGCGGTGAGGGCGTTTTAATTCGAGATAAGAATGAGCAATGGCGTTGTAGATGCCAACTTTCCTGTAGTCATTAAATTCAGAAACGTTGTAATGGCGGACTAATTTGAGAAGTTCAAGATAACATTGGATTGCCTCAGTATGATGCCCGGATTCGAATTGATGGGCGGCGAAATTTTCTTTTGTGGAAAGGTCAAGCGGACAAAGAAGCAAATAGTGTCGATAAATTGGCAGCGCTTTTTCCCAAGACTCTTCCGCGCTCTTTTCCGCTTGGCGCAACAAAATTTGAGCTTGCGGGAAATGTTCATCTATTTTTTTCCGCACTTCGAAATCTTTTGGATAAATGTGCAGGTAGTGTTGATAGATAGGCAAAGCTTTATTCCATGAAATCGCTTCGGCTTCCTGTGCCTGAAGAAGAAGGTCTTCTTGTATTGTTTCTTTCCTACTCAGTTTTTTAATCTCTTTTGAAATTTTAACAGGACGAAAAGGAGACATCGGTTCAATGGCCCAATTATTGAAAATGGCCAGAAAAAAAATATTTGCAATTATAATTTTAAATTGACGCATAAATTTTTTCGTGTTCTTAGATGCGACAAGCAGCTTATTGACGGCGTCAATAGATGGTCCTTTCGGCGTGCCGCTACAAAGTGAGGGAGAAATAATTTAATTTACGCCGGGGCAGGCGCGGGCGAACCCAGGCCGGGCAATTTGGGAGGAACCGGTTTGGGAATTTCTGGTAATGGAGTGGCGGCAATGGCGCCAGAAGGCGGTTCGACTTGCGGCGTGGGCGGCGGTGGCGTGAATTTTCCGGTGCGAATAATTTCTTCGACTTGCGAGCCGTCCAGCGTTTCGTATTCCAACAAGGCTTGCGCGATGATTTCCAATTTGTCGCGATGCGTTTCGATCACTTCTTTGGCGACATTGTAACCTTCCGTAATAATGCGTTTAATTTCCGTATCAATTTCCTGCGCGGTAAATTCGCTGTAATCTTTTCGCTGCATCATGTCGCGTCCCATGAAAAGGTGATCGGTTTCATTGCCGTATTGGACCATGCCGAGTTTATCGCTCATGCCCCATTGGCAAACCATCGAATGCGCCAGATTAGTCGCTTGCTGAATATCGCCCGCGGCGCCGGTGGAAATATCTCCCGAAACAATTTCTTCGGCGATGCGTCCCGCCATGGTCATGGCAATCATGTCCAACATTTCTTTGCGGCGATGATTTAAAATATCTTCCTTGGGCAGCGACATGGTGGAGCCTAGAGCCTGGCCGCGCGGAATAATGGTTACTTTATGCAAAGGATGAGTGTGTTGAAGCACAACATTGACCAGGGCGTGGCCCGCTTCGTGCCAGGCCGTGAATTTTTTATCTTCATCAGTCATGGCCATGCTGCGGCGTTCGCGGCCCCAGCGGACTTTGATGCGCGCTTCTTCCAGTTCGACCATGCTAATCGCTTTTTTGCCAGTGCGCGCCGCCAGTAAGGCGGCTTCATTTAAAAGATTAGCCAAATCGGCCCCGGAAAAACCGGGTGTTCCGCGCGCAATCACCGCCAAGTCGGCCATGGGATCCACTTTTACACTTCTGGCGTGGACTTTTAAAATGGCTTCCCGTCCACGCACGTCAGGAAGATTTACGATAATCTGCCGATCAAAACGGCCGGGGCGCAACAGGGCCGGATCCAAAACATCCGCGCGATTGGTCGCGGCAATAATAATAATTCCTTCCTGCGTATCAAAGCCGTCCATTTCCACGAGAAGCGCGTTTAAAGTTTGTTCGCGTTCGTCATTGCCGCCGCCGTAGCCGTGACCGCGACTTCGCCCGACGGCGTCAATTTCATCAATAAAAATCAAACAGGGCGTGCTTTTTCGGGCTTGCTCAAACATGTCGCGCACACGACTGGCGCCGACACCGACAAACATTTCGACAAAATCCGAACCGCTGATGCTAAAAAAAGCTGCGTCCGCTTCGCCGGCAATCGCTTTGGCCAGCAAGGTTTTTCCAGTGCCAGGAGCGCCCACCATTAAAATGCCTTTGGGAATGCGGCCGCCAAGTTTTTGAAATTTCTTCGGGTCTTTGAGAAATTCCACCAGTTCGGAAACTTCTTCTTTGGCTTCTTCCACGCCAGCGACGTCTTTGAAAGTGATTTTATTTTTTTCCTTACTCATCATGCGCGCTTTACTTTTGCCAAAGCTCAAGGCGCCTTTGCCGGCCATTTTGATCTGGCGCACCAGAAAGAAATAAATCAAACCAATAATTAACAAGAGCGGCAGAACGCTGTAGAGAAGTCCGATCCACAAATTGCTCGGCTCTTCAAATTTAAATTTCCCGGAACCGATCAAAGTGTCGGTCATTTTTTCAGTGAGCGGCGTGTCGGTTTTAAAAATTTTAGGCGGTTTATTTTTTATCGGATTGCCTTCATGGTCGGCTTCATAAAAATGTCCGATGATTTTCCGAATGTAAGGAGATTGTTGATTATTAATAATTCGCCCGTCAACGATCAGTCCTTTTTCGAGTTTGTGAGACAACTCCACCCAGGAAAGATCGTCCGGTTTGATTTCCGTTTTATCGCGGAAAAACATAAGCGCAGTGAAGATGGCCAGAATGCCAATCCAGATGAGCAACGTCCGCGACGGGATTTTAAAATCCCCGTTTTTCTTTTCGTTTTTGTCCTCGTTCGATTTATTTTCGTCAGCCATGGCCGTAATTATTTTTTATAGAATAGCATGGTCAAGAATTAGCGCAACCGTTCTTCACGGAGTTCCATTTCCATTGCAACTGGCCGACTGTTCGCGAATCGAGCTTGAAACGCTCCGCCATGCGCAGACCTTCCACCCAGAAAATTTCACCAGACGGCGTAGTGGCGACGACGCGCTGACGCCGTTCGGCTTTCGGAATTTTTAAATTGATAAATAAATCGTGCAATTTTGGCGTAGCCTTCATTCCAATCGGCTGAAACCGATCTCCGGGACGCCAATGACGCAAAATAATTTCCGGACCAACTTTAGCCACGTCAAAAAATTCCTCATTTAGTTTAAAAGAAATCGCAGGGGCTTTCTGGAGTCGCCAGGAAATTTTTAAACCCGCGAAAATAATGTTACCGGCGGGAGAAAGTTGGATTTTCCGCGAAGCCTGGTTGAATTGAACGATTTTATTTTGCTGCAACCGAAGTTTTCCTTTGGCATCGCGCCTGATCAAAGTTTCTGAAGCCAACGTCACGACACGGTTGGGCGCGGTCCGTAGTTGCTCGATTAAATCGAAGGTGGGCGAGAACTTTAATTTTAATAATTGCATTTGCAAAATCCGGCGTTGCATTGCCACGGAAAGTTTTTCAAAGTCGGTTTGGTTTTTTTGGCCGAGCCAATCGCGCCCGATTTGAGCCACGAATTCCGTTTCGGCGCCTATAATTTCCATCGAGCGCAAAATGGTCTGGATTGCGCCAGAATGGATTTTTTGCAGGATCGGAATTAACTCGTGACGAACACGATTGCGCTGAAAATCCAGTCGCGCGTTGCTGGCGTCTTCCCGAAAAGGAATTGTATTTTCTTCAGCGTATTTTTCCAAATCCCTTTTTGAAATATCGAGCAGCGGTCGAACGAGAGAAATTCTTTTGTCTTCCGGCGATTTTGAAATCCATTTCATTCCACTCAAACCTTCGCCGCCCGAACCACGCAGTAATCGCAGGAAAAAAAGTTCGACCCGATCGTCGGCATGATGAGCCAGAACGATCGTTTTGGTTTTGAACAATTTCGCAGCGCGCACGAAAAATTCGTGACGCAGTTTTCGCGCCGCCATCTCAATTGATAAATGATTTTGCCGGGCGAATTGTTTGACCTTGGCCCGTTCGACCAGAATTGGCAGTTTTAATTTGTCAGCAATTTTGCCCACGAATTTTTCATCGGCATCGCTGCTCCGTCCGCGCAATTGATGATTGAAATGGGCCAGGTTTAATTTCCATTGGTATTTCGCGGAAACTTTTTGCAGCAAGGAAAGCAAAACCATGGAATCGAGTCCGCCGGAGACTGCGACCAAAATGGATTGGCCCTCGTGAAAAAGGTTTTTATCGCAAATAGTTTTTTCAATTCGCCGCACCAATGGATTCACGAAAGAAATTTAGCCACGAATGGCGGCGGTGACACGTTATTTTGCATTGTAATGCCGCGTTTTCGTCCCTCAGACTCGCCGGATCCGATCTTGCTTTGGAATCCGTTTCGCGGCATCTTGAATCCATGAAACTTCTGGAACGCATCACGGTAGAGCCGGACAAATGTGGCGGACGACCTTGCATTCGCGGCCTTCGGATTCGTGTCACGGATATCCTGGGTATGCTGGCCGAAGGCGTTTCGCATGAAGAAATTCTCCGCGACTTTCCTTACCTCGAACCGGATGACATCAAGGCGACACTCATCTATGCCGCCCTCCAATCTGACCACGCCGTTTTGCAACCTGCGTGAATTTTTTAATTGATGCACAACTTCCACCTGCGCTGGCGCGATGGATTGTCAGTCGCGGGCACCAGGCAACTCACGTCTTTGAAGTCGGCCTGCAAACTACCGATGATGGCCCAATTTGGGATTTCGCGCGAAAAGCGGGAGCAGTGATAATCAGCAAGGACGAGGATTTTGTGGATCGGTGGCTTTTGACCGAGAAATCCAATTCCTTGGTCTGGATTCGCAAAGGGAATTGTTCAAATCGGGCGTTGATCACATGGCTGGAGCCGCTTTGGCCGGACGCGTTAAAACGTTTGGAGCAAGGGGAGCGGTTCGTTGAACTTCGAGCTTAAGATTTTTGTCCAAGGCGAACTGGCTTATAGTTGTGCGTCAAACCAATTTCAAAGGCTCGAATTTTTTTCCCAAAATCGGTTCGCTTTTTGTTTTCAACCAGCTTTCCAAGATGCCGGCATAAACCGAGCGAAAATCCACGTTGTATTTTAAATCGCCGTTGACCAGATCGCCTGACGCGAGGCTTGGATATTTTCCGTGCAATCCGGCTTTTAGTTTTTGACCGATGACAAACATCGGCGCGGCGGCGCCATGATCAGTTCCGCCATTGGCATTTTCAGAAACACGACGACCAAATTCGCTGAAAGTCATTACGACAACCCGTTGGAAATTTTTTTGCTCTTTTAAATCATCGGTGAATGCCTTGACAGAATCGCCCAACTCTCGGAGCAGCCGGTCGTGCGAGCCGGCTTGGTTGGTGTGGGTGTCGTAACCGCCCTGGGAAACGTAAAAAACACGCGTCGGCAATCCGCCGCCAATCAAGCGGGCCACTAATTTCAAGGAAGCGCCCAGTTGGGAATTGGGATAATTTCCTTTGGTCTCAACCTTACGGCTGATGGCCAGAATTTTATCGGAACTGACTTGCGCATCGAGCGCGGTGCGTTCGAGAAAATCGAGCGGCGAATTGTGATGAATTTTCGCGCTGCCGCCGCTGACGGCGCCAATGCTGCCGCCCGAATTATTATCCAATGCCGGATCCATACTGTGATCCATTTGATTCAACTGGCGATACGATTGCTCGCTCGCGTCCACTTCGCCATTTTTTACTTTTTCGCCGCTGAGAAAACGATAATTTTGCGGGTTGTCGAGACTGATTCCCTTCGGCATTTTGGCGGCAAAAGCTTGCGGCATTTGTCGTCCGATATTCACGCCGACGGTGGGATCGGCGCCCGCGCAGGCATTGTCGAAATAACGTCCGAGCCAGCCGTATTTTTCAAATTTTTGAGAATCGCTGGCCGTTTGCCAAATTTCCGTGGAACGAAAATGGGACCGATTCGGATTGGGATAACCGATGCCTTGAATGACACTTAATTGGCCGGCGTCGTAGAGATTTTTAAATCCGCCCAGGCTCGAATTAAAACCGAGCGTATCATTAATTTTGAGAATTTCTTTTTCGGACAACCGAATATTTTTTCGGGCGCGATGATAATCATCATTGGCGAATGGCACGACGGTATTCAGGCCGTCATTGCCGCCCGCCATTTGAAGAATAACGAGAATGGTCGAATCTTTTCCCGTGACAATTTGTGTTCCCGACTGGCCGGCTTCGGCATGGAGCGCGGAAAAAGTGTTGGCCAAAAATGAAGGAACCGTCCAGGCCATGGCGCCACCGAGCAGGCTGGATTTTAAAAATTCACGCCGCGTTTTCAGAGTGATGTCATTCATAATTTTTCAAGTTTAGGTTAATTGATATTCCGGCGTGGACATTAAAAGCCGAATCGTCTGGCGAATATCGCCATCATCAAGTTCGCCGCGCGATTCCAGAAAATCGCGTAAAACCAGGCGCTGTTTTTCTTTTAGATTTGTCTGGAGAAAACGTTTTTCCAGCGCGGGCATTAAGGCCTCTTTATTTTTGCGTTCAGTTTCGCTAAGAATTTTACTTACGTCCACCACTGGCATTTTGCCCGCCATTTCTTTGGCGCGTTCTGCGATCATGCGAAATTTTTTCTTTTCGCCCGCTTCGCTGGTGATCGGCACTTGCGACAAAACCAGCAGGGCCGCTTGATTGTAGCGAGTTAAAAGATTGTTGGTGGTGATCCAACTCAGGCCGCCGTCCCAGCCTTTGACGTTGGGCGGCGCGAACAATTCCTGGCCAAGCTGGCGAAGCAACACTGAGGAAACGAGCGGCGCGGGCAAATCGCGCTCGAGCAATCGCGTGCTGCCCACGAGCCATTGCACCGGGCTTTTCACTTGATTGCGAATCACGGAATCGGAATAAAATTCTTCGCTGCGAAACAACGCGCGCAAAAGCGGTTTAAATTCATTTCCATTTTTTCGAAAAACGGTCGCGAGAGATTCGACCAATGCTTTCGCGGGATTTTCACTGGCAAAAAATGTCCATAATTTCGCGGAAATAAATTTGGCGGATTGCGGTTGTTCGACGATTTGTTCGAGCACATCGCGTCCATCCAATTTTTCAGTGCGGCCCAAAAATGTTTTGATTCCGTCATCATGAAAAAAAGGACGATATTGAAATCCTTGCTTTTCGCGGCTTAACGAAAAACCGGTCAAGGCGCGGGCCGCTTCCGTCACATCTTTTTCGGTGTAATGACCTTCACCCAGCGCGAATAGTTCCATTAGTTCGCGCGCAAAATTTTCGTTGGGATGTTCTTTGCGGCTTTGCGCCTGATCGAGCCAGATCAACATCGCTGGATCTTGCGCCATCGCTTCGAGCAGGGCCTGCCAATTGCCGGAAGCTAATTTGCGAAAGGTCTGATTTTGCAAATACATGAAATAGCTGTATTTGACTTTTTGAACGCTGGTCGCGAAATGGCCATGCCAGAAAAGGGTCAATTTTTCCTGAAGCGGGCGCTGGCCTTGCGTCATTTTTTTCAACCACCAGCCGCGCAAATCCAAAATTTGCATTCCCTGTTTTTTTTGTTCTTCTCGAACCATCTCGCGCCGCTGCATATCCAGTTTGCGCCGTTCTTCGTCCGATTTTGCGGCGCGCATCTCTTCCCCGATTTTTCGTGCGATTTGAAGCTTCGTCATTAAATCCGAATCCGGCTTGGCCCAATCGGGCGGTGCAGTTTCGTCCGGAATTTTTTCATAATCCACGAAATGCGACACAGCTTTTTCGGGGCCGAGCTTGAGAAGCGATTCGATTTCTGAAGGCGTGCCGCCGAACCCAGCGCGATTAAATAAATGCGCCGCAGTCGTATAATTCCATTTTCCAGCCGGCAAAGGATTAAGCATATATTTTTGGACGAGCCGGAGACAAAACGGTTACATTTTAATTACCGGAAAAGGAAATTTTTTAGCTACAGATTGACACGGATTGGCACGGATTTGTTTATCTGTGTTCAGCGGTGTAAATCGGTGGCTAAATTTTGCAATGCTTCGCGCAGGTTTGGGAATTGAAACTGAAATCCTTTTTCTGAAAAACGTTTAGGCAAACAGCGACGGCCAGTCAAGGCCAGCGATGGCTCGGTGCGCAGCAACCAGGCGCCGATATTTACCAGCCATTCCGGCGCGGGCGGACTCCAGGGACGATGCCAAGCGCCACGCAACTCGCGCATAAATTCCGCACTGGTGACTGGATCGAAACTAGTTGCATTAAACGCGCCTTCAATCTCGGCGTGCTCGATTCCCCAAAGAAACATCTGGTTCAGATCCGCTTGATGAATCCAACTGATATATTGGCGTCCGTTCCCGACGGTTCCTCCGAGAAAATATTTTGTGAGGCTTGACAAAATTTCGAGCGGACCGCCATTTCTGCCGAGCGCAAAGCCGATTCGCAATATAACTTTTCGCGTCGCCGGAGTGGGCGTTTCGTGAAAAACTTTTTCCCATTCCTGTGCGATTTCCTCCGAAAATCCGTGGCCGAACGCCGCTGTTTCTTCGCAAATTTTGTCGCCCGGATTTCCATAAATGGCCAGCGTGCTGCATTGCACAAAAGCGCGGGGCGGCTGGGCGCATTGTAAAATCGCGGCGTTCAGGATCTTTACGGAATCAATCCGTGAGTCACGAATGACGCGGCGATTTTCCGGTGTGTGCCGGCAGTTCACACTTTTTCCCGTGAAATTCACGAGGGCGGTCGCTTCGTTCAGAAAATTTTTCCAATCGCCTAAAGTTTTGCCGTCCCAAAAAATTTCTTTAATTTGTGGCGAACGATTTTTCGGCGAGCGCGTGAGAATGATGACTTCATAATTTCGGGCTAAAAGTTCAACCGCAAGAGATTGACCAAGAAAGCCGCTGCCGCCCGCCAGCATGATCCGCGAAGTTTTCATGAAATTATTTTAAGTCACGAGTGCGCCGGAATAAATTAAAATTACCAAACAAATATTACGAAGAGACCTCTGCAAAACGTTGGTAGCGTCGGGACTGTGTCCCGATAAATTCGCGGGAAATCCTGAACGTTTCTGGCCGCAGGCCAGACACTACATCTTTCCCCAAGCATGGTTTTGCGAGGTCTCGAAAAATTAAAACTTAAAGATGAGGCGCGGCGTCCAACGCTTTTTTGACGGCGTTGACGACGCGGCGTTGGACAGAAAGTGGTTTCCCCGGAATGCGCGCGCCGGCCGCGGCTTTGTGTCCGCCTCCGCCGAAAAGTCCGGCAATTTCGTTGACATTCACGTGATCGCTTTTTGAACGCAAACTGATGCGAGTTAATTCTGGTTCGATTTCTTCAAAAAGCACGGCGACAATGACCGGAGCAATCGCGCGAATGTGATCAATCAATCCTTCGGAATCGTCGGTCTCCGCGCCGGTGCGGGTATAATCTTTTTTCTTCAGCCAGAAGTAAGCAATCTGGTCGCGATGAGTCAGATGAAATTTATTGTACATGTGTTTCAATAATTTCACGCGTGAAAGCGAATAGGATTGATAAACTTCGTCGCAAATTTTGGCGAGATTGGCGCCTAACTTGACCAGTTCGCCGGCCGTGTTGTAAGTGAGCGGTTTGGTCGTCGGATATTGAAAAGAGCCGGTATCAGTGGAAACCGCGGTGAATAAACAATCAGCAATAGCCGGCGTAATGGGCCAACTGGCCGCTTTGAGTAAACGGAAAATCAATTCGCCGGTGGAAGCTTCGCGCGCCGAAATCCAATTGAGATCGCCATAACGCGTGTTGCTTTGATGATGATCAATGTTGATAAAAACTTTTCGGTCTTGAATAGCGAAACCGGCCGTTCCTAATCGCTCCAGACTCGCGCAATCGGTCGCAATCACCAGGTCAAATTGCTGGCCGCGTTTTGGTTTTTGCACGACATGGTTAGGATCAAGAAAAGAAAGTTTTTGCGGGACAGAATCTTCGTTCCAGCACGTGACGGTTTTTCCAGCGTTTTGCAAGGCGAGTGTCAAACCGAGTTGGGAACCGATGCAATCGCCGTCTGGCCGAACATGTCCGACAATGCAAATGGTCTGGCTCTCGCGAATTTGCTCGATAATCCGTCGAACAATTTGGGGATAGGATTTCATTCTTCCGAAGATTTTTCGTCTGGAGATTCAGGAGGATCGGCCGGTAAAGTTTTTTCGATTTCTCCCAGAATTTCGAGAACGCGATTGCCGCGTTCGATAGAGTCATTCACGATGAATTTAAGTTGCGGCGTATATTTTAAAACAACCGATTTGGCGACGAGACCTTGAATGCGCTTGCGATTTTTCTGAAGTAGTTTTGAGGCGTGTTCTCTTTGTGCGGCGTTGCCCAGTGCGCCAATGAGAACCGTGGCGGAATGGAGGTCGCTGGAAATGACCACTTCATTGACGTTAATGAGTCCCGCTTCGCTCACGGGAAGTTCGCGACGAATAATTTCGCCCAACTCGCGTTTCAAAAGTTCTCGCACCCGTTGGAGTCGGAGGGACATGAAGAATTTCGATCAGGATTAGGATTAAAAATTACGAATAAGAGAAGAATAGTTGAAACGATTTTTTAATCTTTATCTTTTTCATAATCAATCCTTGTTGGAAATGTTTTACTAAAGTTTCGGCGCGGATTTTTCGACGGTGTAACATTCAATCGCGTCGCCAGTTTGAAATTCATTGAAGCCATCGAGACGAATACCACATTCCATGCCGGCGCGGACTTCATTGACTTCATCCTGAAAACGGCGGAGCGATTGCGTGACGCCTTCGTAAATTAAACCTTTGCGGCGCATGACACGGACTTTGCCGCGCACGATGCGGCCGCTGGACACCATGCAGCCGGCGACACTTCCACCTTTGGAAAGTTCGAAAATTTTCCGGACTTCCGCCGAACCAATGACAACTTCTTTAAGAACAGGATCCAACAAACCAGCCATGGCTTCTTTGACCTGATCAATTAATTCATAAATGATCGCGTAAAGTTTTATCTGAACTCCTTCGCGTTTGGCGAAATCAGAAACACCATTATCAATGCGCGTATGAAAACCGAGAATGATCGCATCAGAAGCAGAAGCGAGCGAAACGTCAGATTCCGTAATCGTGCCGACTGCGCTGTGAATGACTTCGAGCGAAACTTTTTCCGCTTCGATTTTTTTCAAGGCTTCAACGATTGCTTCCACGGAACCTTGCGT
>JALYXC010000093.1 GCA_030947315.1 Verrucomicrobiota bacterium
TCGCACGGTGGACCAATTTCCACGCCGGAAGATGCGGCTTACATCAATGAACATACCGATTGCGTGGGCTTTGTGGGCGCGTCAAGTCTCGAAAGATTGGCCGTGGAAAAATCACTTACGGATTTGACGAAAAAATTTAAAACCATTCCTGTCCGGCCATCGGCCTTGCGGTTTTTCAAAAATCGTTGAAAATTTAAGGTAGTTGATGGCATGGAGAATTTAAAATCTGGCCAGGCCGCGAATGAGACGGCAGAAAAAATCCTGACGGCGATTTATGGCGCGGATTTGCACAATTGCCATACGCGCATCGAAAGCATCGGCGCAATTATTCAGGAAACTTTATCCGCTGAAATTGAAACTCGCCAGGTCATGCTCGAGGCGCTCATTGAAGCGATTCGAAAAATTCAATTGGTCGCCACGCCGCCTGCCGCCGAGGATATTCAAAGCATGGAAACGTTGGCGAACGTCTTGGGTCAACGCGCTGATGCCATCCGCATTATCACTACGGAAATTTTAAGGGCGTGGGAAAAAGCGGCGGCAAATCTAAAATAATAAATTTTAACTATCGGTTTATTTTCCCAAATTCCGAAGCCAATGGCCGTTATAGCTTTTGTGGCGCTTCAAAGTTTTTTGATCGCCCATCACGTCGGTTAAAGTTTTTTCTGTTTCCTCTTTCATTGCCTTCAGGGCGGCTTTGCGTTGCTCGGCATTCAAAGTTTTGTCCGCGCGAACTTTTTTTATTTCGTCTTCAACAGTTTTTTTAATGTCGTAAATTTTTACAGCTGCTTCCTTTGGCAATTCCTGTTCCTCGGTGAATCGTCGGAGTTCCCGGTATTCCCAATCATTCGCGCGCTTGTAATCGGCATAACGTTCCGGCGGCAACGCAACTTTCAAGTCGTCTTCCATTTTTTTAGAAATTTCGCCGCGTCTTTTATTTGCCATTTCATCGTCTAGATCCTCAGACATATTCTGGAATTGCTCATCGTGGTTCTTGCGAATTTTGAACAGTGCTAAAAATTCCTGCTCTGACGGATTAAATCCATTCAGGGAATAGCGCAAGGTGTCCGCAGTCTCAGACAATCGCACCTCGTATTTTTCCAATTCATCGGGCGAAAGAAGTTGCGCCAATTCTGCTTTCTGTTGTTCCTTAAGTTTTTTAAGTTGCTCGCGGTTCTCCGGTGAATCCGAATCCTTCATCTCGTAAATTTTCCGCGTCTCATCTTGATACTTTTCGCGAAGGGCTTTGACCGCATCACTTTTTTCCTGCGGCAAAAAACTCAACAGTCTTTCTTCCTGTTCGGTTTGTCCCCAGCCATTAATTTTCTCCATTTCTTTGTTCACATCTATTCCCAACAATTCTTTGATCAGAGCCCGTTTCTCCCGTTCCACCGCCGCGCTTTCTTTTTGAAATTTTCGGTTGTTCCAAACTTCATTGTTATTACTTTCTTCCCAATAATTAAGTTCTTTCGCCGGTGTAAAATAGGCCTTGATGCGCGGCGCAAACAGCTTGTTCACGTCTGCAATAATAATGTCGCGAATGGTTTCTTCGGGACAACCAATCGCGCGCAAATTTTTAATGTATTCTTTGAAATCCGCAGACTCGACCGAATGCCAATCGAGCGCCACGATCTCGGGCGGCACAACTTTGCCCGGCTCGGTATTGGTCACGGTCTGTTTAATTTTTTTAACAAATCGGTTGGTATGAATTTTTTCTTGAGTCGGAGGCGCGAGCGTGATGGCAGACGATCTGGATTTCGAAACCAGCACGGCAGCTAAAACTAAATTCAAGATGACTGAAAGGCCGAAAAAAAAATTCATAACTGGTTGATGCTCGGCTGTCTGAATTTTATTAGTCTCTCCGACCCGCTGTGTCTGGCAAGTCAAAACCATATTAAATTGCTTTCTTTGTCAAAATTCCTTTGCTATGGAAAACCTCCGGTATGCGCGGCGTTAAATTATTTTTTATTTTTTGGGCAGGTTGGATTTTGCTGGCGGAAAATATTCAGTCGGGAACTTATATTTTAACGGATGGAAAAACTGTTTCGGGCGATCCGATTGCCGCCGATGAAAATGGGGTCGTGCTCAAATCAAGCAGCGGCGCTTTTCTGCCGCGCACGCCGTGGATAAAACTTTCGGCAGACTCGTTGAAAATAATCAGCGCCGAAAAGCCGCAGTTCGCTCAATTCATCAATCCGCTTTTGGAAGAGGAACTTCCGCCCGCTGTAGAAAAAAAAGAGATGGTCATCAAGCGAGTGGAGCGTCCGGAACGGCCCACCGGCCGCATTGGTCTGTTTGCTCTTTTTGTCAGTCCACTCGGCTGGCTTATTTTTTTAATTTTATATGCGGCCAATATTTATGCCGCTTACGAAATTGCTGCTTTTAAAAAAGAGCCGGCCCGTTTGGTTTGTGGGGTCGCGGCGGTGGCGCCATTAATCGGGCCGATCATTTTCCTTTGTTTGCCTTCGAAATATGTCGTGCACGCGATCGAAGAAACCGCTTCGAGTGAAGCGGAAACAACCGCGGAAAATCCCGAAACTATTTCTGAGGAAAATATTCTTGTCGAGGAAACTGCTCCGCCCATTGCGCCAGTCTCAGTGCAGCCTCAAACGCCTCTCGCGCCCGCCGTGGTGGAACGTCCAAAATTACAGCCGACTCTAAAATTAGCTGCTCACGAACCGCCCGCGCCCGTCGCAGCAACGCCGCCCGTGGTTACTTTTCGCCGTGGAGAATTTAGTTTTAACCGGCGTTTTTTTGAAACGAAGATGCCGGGATTTTTTCGCATTGTTCCCAGTGAAGCGGAAAAGGATTTGGTGATTTATTGCAAAGCGGCGCGCGGCGAATTTGTCGGCAAACGGATTGCGCGCATCAATCAAACCGAACTTTATTTGCAGGTTTTCAAGGAGGGCGTTTCGTCCGAGGAGATGATTCCGTTCACGGAAATTCAGGAAGTTCAGATTCGCCACAAAGACGCGGCTTGATTCAATAAAAATCTAAAATAGAGTTGGCCTGTTCCACTTTTCTTTTTTTAATTTATGAAGTATCGGACTTTTTTGTTGTTCGGCGCGCCCGGTTCCGGCAAAGGAACGCAGGGAAAAATTCTCGGCGCGATTCCTCAATTGTACCATTGCGCCTGCGGCGATGTCTTTCGCAATTTGACGATTGATAGCGAATTGGGGCGGACTTTTATCCAGTATTCCAGTCGGGGCCAACTTGTGCCTGACGGGCCGACCATTCAACTTTGGCGGGAAAGAATCGAAGCGCAAACGCAACTGGGTCATTTTAATCCCGAACACGATATGCTCGTGCTCGATGGAATTCCACGCAGCGCGCAGCAAGCGGAAATATTGCAGGACACCCTCGATGTGCGCGCGATTTTTTACTTGAAATGTTCGGACATGAAAAAATTAGTCGAACGAATGCAGCGGCGCGCTTTGCGGGAAAATCGCCTGGACGACGCGAATTTGGAAATCATCCATGAACGCATGGCGACCTACGAGCGCGATACCAAACCGGTTTTGGATTTTTACGGGCCAAAGTTTGTTCATACGATTGATTCGACCGAATCGCCCATCAATGTTTTGCGCGATATTTTGCGGGTCATTGCCACTGTTTAATTATGCCGCAGCAATTTGGATCCTTCGTGGCCAGCGAACTTTATTGTCCAAAATGCAAAAGCTCGCAGCCGGTTCGGGAAAAACTGCTCTTGGTTTTGCCTTCAGGCGAATTATACGAATATCTCTGCCGCCGCTGCGCAACTTCTTTAGGGGAACGAAAAATTTCGCAAACTCGGCCGGTCACTTTGATTCGCTGAAATGGCGCCCTTGCGAATTATTTTTATGGGCACGGCGCCATTGGCCTGCGCGAGTTTAGCGGCGCTCGTTCGCGCGCCGGAATTTCAAATCGTCGGAATTGTGACCCAGCCTGACAAACCGAAAGGACGCGATTTAAAATTGCAATTCTCGGCGGTCAAAGAAGTTGCCCTGAAAAATCATTTGGCAATTCTCCAGCCGGAAAGCGCGCGCGATGAAGAATTTATTCAAACACTGCGCAACTTAAATCCAGATTTAATTGTCGTGGTCGCGTACGGACAAATTCTTTCCCAAACGATTTTGGATTTGCCGCATTGGGGCTGTTTAAATGTGCATACCTCACTACTTCCCAAATATCGCGGCGCGGCGCCGATTCAATGGGCGCTTCTCCATAACGAATCCGAAACGGGCGTAACCATTATAAAAATGGATGCGGGTCTGGATACGGGCGATATTCTAGCGCAACAAGTTACGCCGATTTCTCCGGCGGATAACTCTCAAACCTTGCACGATCGTCTCGCTCAACTCGGCGCGGAGTTGCTCCCGAAAACGATTGAGGATTTTATTCGCGGAAAGATTCTTCCGAGAAAACAGCCGGCGGAAGGAAGCAGTTACGCGCGAAAAATTTCCAAAGAAGATGGCCGCCTCGTTTGGTCAGAACCGGCTTCCAAATTGTGGAATCAGATTCGCGCTTTCACGCCGTGGCCCGGTGCGTTTACTTTTCAACTGGCGCAACCCAAGCCGCGCCTTTTAAAAATCTGGGCCGCGGAAGTTGTGGAAAAATTTTCCGGCGAACCGGGTGTAATTCTTGAAGCTGAAAAAAATGGAATTATGGTTGCCTGCGGAGAAAAAGCGCTGCGAATTCTCACTCTGCAACCTGATAGCGGCAAACGATTAAGTGCGCAGGAATTTTTGTCAGGCCACAATTTAAGAGTCGGGCAAAAACTAATCTCGATTGTTTAATACGCCGCGCGAAAAATCTGGCGCCCAAGCTCGACAATCTACGGTGGGCAAAGTAAAGTCGCTTTCGAAATTTCATAATTCGATTATGAGAATTCGGAATTTTTTGTGGACGAGAATAACCTATTAGCAACTAAAGTGGAGGAGGAAAATATTGATCCATCCGCTCATCTGTTGCCGCTTTCCTTTGCGCAAGAACGGCTTTGGTTTTTGGATCAGATGGAAAAGCCGAGCGCGCTTTACAATACGGCCACGGCTGTTCGTATTCACGGATTGATAAATATTCACGCGCTCCAAAGGAGTCTCGAAGCAATCGTCGAACGTCACGAAATTCTTCGCACCATTTATCTTGTTGCCGACGAGCGCCCCATTCAACAAGTGACCGAGCAGATTTCGGTTGAACTTCCGCTGATTGATTTAAGCGAGTGGGCTGAAATCGAAAAAGAATTAACGCAACGGCTTCAGGCGGAAATGCGGCGCCCCTTTAATTTAAGCAGCGATGCCATGTTGCGCGCCACGTTGTTTCGATTAAATGCGACGGAGTACGTTTTGCTTTTGAACATTCATCATATCGCTTGTGACGAATGGTCCATCCGGATCTTGTTTCGCGAATTGGCGCAATTTTATCAGGCTTTTTTCGAGAACAAACCGGCCGCGCTCGAGGAACTGCCGATTCAATACGCTGATTTTGCTTTGTGGCAACGCGATTGGCTGCAAGGCGAAGTTCTGGAAGAGCAACTTGAATTTTGGAAAAAACATCTCGGCACAAATCTTTCCGTTTTGGAATTGCCGACCGATCATCCGCGAGCCGCGGTTCAGACTCATCGGGGCGCATTGGAATTTCGTGATTTTTCCGCCGATTTAAATCACTCACTCAAAACTTTGGCTCGCCACGAAGGGGCGACCCTTTACATGATTTTGCTCGCGGCTTTTCAGTCTCTGCTTTATCGCTACACGTCGCAGGATGAAATTATTATCGGCACCCCGATTGCCGGACGCAATCGAGTCGAGACCGAGCCGCTCATCGGTTTTTTCGTCAATACTCTCGCGCTGCGCGCCGATTTTTCCGATGATCCAACTTTCCGCCAGTTGCTCGTGCGCACGCGTGATTCGAGTCTGGGCGCTTTTTCAAATCAGGATTTGCCCTTTGAAAAATTGGTGGAAGAAATTCAGCCGGAACGCAACGCTTCGCAAAATCCGCTGTTCAATGTTCTTTTCGCTTTCCAGAACCGGATGGTGGAAGAACTGCAAATTCCTGGCCTGACTTTTTCGGCGATCGAAGTGGATAGCGGCACGGCTAAGTTTGACTTGACACTCGTCCTGCATGAAAATGGCGAAAAGTTGGCGGCCACTCTCGAATACAACACCGATCTTTTTGAAGCAACCACGGCCGCGCGATTGCTCGTTCATTTCGAAACTTTATTGGAAGGAATTATCACTAATCCCGGCCAGCGCATTTCGCAATTGCCCATTTTAACTGCCGCCGAACGTCATCAAATTTTAATCGAATGGAATCAGACCAAAACTAATTATCCAAAAGACGCGACGGTGCATCAATTATTTTCCGCGCAAGCCCAACGCACGCCTGATTCAATCGTCGTCATTTATGGAAATGAAAAAATATCCTACCGAGACTTGGAAGAACGCTCCAATCAACTGGCCAATTATTTAAAAAAATGCGGTGTCGGCCTCGATAGTTTGGTGGGCATTTACATGAAACGCTCCATCGAAATGATCATTGGCTGGCTCGGCATTTTAAAAGCGGGCGCCGCCTACGTGCCACTCGATATAACTTATCCGCGCGACCGGCTGGCTTTCATGCTGGAGGATACCAAAATGTCAGTACTCCTGACTCAAAAAAACCGAGCCGGTTTCCAGCCGATTTTAGAGCAATTGAAAGCTCAGAAAACGAAAAAGATTTATCTCGATTCGGATTGGGAAATGATTTCGCGCGAGAAAAAAATCGCGCC
Organism: Verrucomicrobiota bacterium; assembly: GCA_030947315.1. Lineage (GTDB taxonomy): Bacteria > Verrucomicrobiota > Verrucomicrobiia > Limisphaerales > CANJXF01 > JALYXC01. Next base: position 6,740 of record JALYXC010000093.1, read on the forward strand.
CGAGAGCGGAGCGACCGCCGAACATTTGGCTTACGTCATTTATACTTCGGGTTCTACCGGCCAACCGAAAGGTATTGCCGTGCCGCACCGCGGAATTGTGCGGCTCCTTTGCGACACCAATTATATTCAACTCAATTCTTCTGAACGGATCGCGCAAACTTCCAACAGTTCCTTTGATGCCGCCACGTTTGAGGTTTGGGGCGCATTGCTCTTTGGCGGAAAATTGATCGGTTTTGAAAAAGATTTATTGCTCTCTCCCCAGGATTTTGCGGGCCGCCTCCGTCAGGAAAAAATCAGCGCGCTTTTTATCACCACAGCGTTGTTCAATCAAATGGCGTCGGAAATTCCCACTGCTTTTTCTGAAACGAAAACCGTTTTATTTGGCGGGGAAGCTTGCGATCCAAAATGGGTTAAAGAAATTGTGGCGAAAGGAAAACCGCAACGGTTGCTTCACGTTTATGGGCCGACGGAAAGCACCACCTTTGCCTCCTGGCTTGAAGTGAAAAAAGTTCCCGAGAATGTCACGACGATTCCAATTGGCACGCCCATTTCCAATACCACTTTTTATGTTTTGGACAAACATTTGCAGCCTTTGCCCATTGGTCTGTCTGGCCAGTTATACATCGGCGGCGATGGCTTGGCGCGCGGTTATCTGAATCGTCCGGAACTGACTGCGGAGAAATTTATTCACGATCCGTTCAGTCACGAAGCCAACGCGCGTCTTTATCAAACCGGCGATTTAGTGCGCTGGCGGGCCGACGGAAATCTCGAATTTATTGGGCGTTTGGATCATCAAGTTAAAATTCGCGGCTTTCGTATTGAGCTGGAAGAAATTGAAAAAGCCATCGAACAGTTCGACGGAGTTCGCAGCGCGATTGTTCTGGCGCGCGACGAAAATGACTCTGGCGACAAACGATTGGCCGCTTATCTCATGCTTAAAAAAGGATCGTCCTGTGCGGTGGAAAAACTTCAGGAATTTCTCAAACAAAAACTGCCCGATTTCATGTTGCCGTCCACTTTCACTTTTTTGGAGGCATTTCCTTTGACGCCAAATCGAAAAGTGGATCGTCAAGCATTGCCCGCGCCCGGCGCCAGCCAGACCGGGTCGGGCATTTATCAGCCGCCGCGCAATAGTCTGGAACACCGTTTGAAAAAAGTTTGGGAAACGGTTTTGGAACGAAAACAAATCGGCATCCGCGATAATTTTTTTGAGCTGGGCGGCCATTCGCTTTTGGCGGTTCGTTTGTTTGCGCAAATCGAAAAAGTTTTCGGCCAGAAATTGCCGCTTCCGATTTTATTACAAGCCCCGACCATTGAACAATTGGCACTGGTCATCGGCGGCAAAAGTTGGTCTTCGCCCGGTTCGTCGCTGGTCGAAATTCAACCGACTGGTTCCAAGCCGCCTATTTTCTGGCTGCATACTCTAGGTG
>JALYXC010000124.1 GCA_030947315.1 Verrucomicrobiota bacterium
CCTTTTGATCCAATGAATTCCGTGCCGTGACTGTCGCCGCCGTCGAGCCCGCGACCGTTGTTGAAACGATGTTCCCAGGTCATCAGCATTTTCGGAAATTTGTAAGTGGCGAGCAAAGTGTCGGGCGTGTCGCGATCATCATTGGTTGTGAAAATTCCACCGGCGGATGAAACAGAAATCGGATCATTATCTTTTGACGCGAGTAATCCGATGTCCATCATGTGAACGCCCCAATCGGTCATCAAACCGCCGCCGTAATCGAAGAACCAGCGCCAATTGTGATGACAACGATTTGGTTGATAACCTTTCATCGGCGCGGGTCCGAGCCAGAAATTCCAGTCAAGTTCCGGCGGCGGAGTTTGCGGATTCTGTTTGCCAATATTGCTGTTCGGTTTGTCTGCGGAATTCACAATCCACGCGCGGCACATATTGATCTCACCCATTTTTCCAGAGCGGACAAATTCAATCGCGTCTTGAAAATGTTTCATGCTGCGCTGCCAGGTTCCGACTTGCACAACGGTTTTAAAATGTTGCGCCGCATGCAACATCGCTTTCGCTTCAACGAAGCTGTGGGAAATTGGTTTCTCGCAATAAATATCTTTGCCCGCTTCGCACGCTGCAATGAATGGAATCGCGTGCCAATGATCCGGCGTGCCGATAATGACGGCGTTGATTTCTTTTTGATCGAGCAACTGGCGAAAATCTTTGAATTTTTTTGGCGTCGGACGACCCGCGCCGGTGACATCGGCCGCAGCTTCGTTCAAATGTTTTTCGTCCACGTCGCAAACGGCGGCAATTTCCACTCCGCTCAATCCCATAAAGCGTCGCATGTTGTCACGACCCATTCCACCGCAACCAATGAGGCCGAAAACAACTTTATCATTGGCGCCTTTGGCTTGAGCGAAAGCGCGCGGGCCGAGCGCAAGGCCGAGGCCGATTCCTGCGGCAACAGTTCCGGTGTGGGAAATAAATTGGCGACGTGTTTGCGTAGAATTCATAAAAAAAGTTTTTGATCAAATTGTTGACGGAATCTTTTCAGAATTGAAATTTTCGGCAAATCTTTTCTGTATTCACTTTATGCGAACATAAAAAAATAAGTGGACCGTTTCCAGTCCGCTCACTTTGAATTTATTTTAAAACGAAAGTTTATTCCTTCGTATCGTCGGCCGCATCGAAAGCGTGTTGCAAGGCGACCAAATCTTCGCCCGGCTTGAGCGAATCGAGAATGGCCTGTTCGGCTTTTAATTGTTCGGAGGAATATTCCGCAGCCTTGATGGAAAGACCAATGCGCCGATCATTGCGATCAATTTTAATGACGCGCGCGGTAACTTCCTGGCCGGCTTTCAACACGTTTTTAATTTTATCAATGTGTTCTTCGCTCACTTGCGAAATGTGGACCAGTCCGTCAATGTCGTGTTCCAATCCGACGAAAGCGCCGAAGCTGGCCAGCTTGGTGACTTTGCCAGTGACGAGATCGCCCACTTTGTAATATTGATCAATATTGCTCCAGGGATCAGTGGTGAGTTGTTTGACGCCGACCGCGATTCGTTGGTTGGCTTTGTCAATTTCCAAAACTTGCGCTTCGACTTCATCACCTTTTTTGAAAATTTCCGAGGGATGATTAATCTTCCGCGTCCAGGAAATATCCGAGACATGAATCATGCCATCGAGCCCTTCTTCAAGTTCGATGAATGCGCCGTAGCTGGTGAGATTGCGAATCTTGCCTTTGACTTTCGTGCCGGGCGGATATTTTTCCATAGCAGCATCCCAAGGATTGGTTTCGAGTTGGCGAATGCCGAGGGAAATTTTTTGTTCTTCGCGATTAATGCCGAGAACGACCGCTTCAATTTCCTGATCGGCTTTGAGAACATCGGACGGTTTGGCAATGCGTTTTGTCCAGGACAATTCCGTGACGTGAATGAGTCCTTCCACGCCGGGTTCCAGTTCCACAAAGGCGCCGTACGGAACCAGGTTGACGACTTTGCCTTTGACTTTTGTGCCGACAATATATTTCGATTCGATCTGTTCCCACGGATTGGTGAGCTTCTGTTTTAAGCCGAGACTGACGCGTTCTTTTTCTTTATTAATGTCAAGAACAACGACATCAATGTCCTGGCCCACTTTTAAAATTTCTGAAGGATGACCAATGCGGCCCCAACTCATATCAGTGATATGGAGCAATCCATCAATTCCATTGAGATCAATGAATGCGCCAAAATCAGTGATGTTTTTGACGGTGCCTTTGCGAATGTCTCCGGGAGTCATTTCGCCTAAAACTTTGGAACGTTTTTCGTTGCGTTCTGTTTCGATAAGTTCGCGGCGGGAAAGAACAATGTTCTGCCGTTCCTGATTTATTTTAACAACCTTAAATTCGTAAGTGTTGCCGATGAAACCGAATAGATTTTTCGGCGGCACAATATCAATTTGCGACGCGGGCAAAAATGCTTCCACCCCGATATTAACAATGAGGCCGCCTTTGACGGCCGCTTTGACTTTGCCTTTGATGGTGGCGCCTTCATTGGCGATGCTTAGGATGTTGTCCCAGTTTTCTTTGAATTCAGCTTTTTCTTTTGACAGCACAACCATGCCATCTTTGTCTTCAAGTTTTTCGATGAGAACATTGACTTCATCGCCGACTTTTACGGTTTTGATGTCTTCAAATTCATTTCCGGCGACGACGCCTTCTGATTTATAACCAATGTCCACGAGGACTTCTTTGGGGCGGACTTCGATGATGGTTCCTTTGACGATTTCGCCAGCGGCAAAGCGCATTGTGCTTTGCTTCATGGCTTCTTCCATGGTGAGCATAATAATTTACGGACGAACTGCGGGAGACTTTTTGCGCAAGGCGCGGAAGCTCCATTGCCTAACGACCACGTTGCCGGGCAACAGAGGTTAAAGGTTAGGTTATTAATTAACTTTTTTTTCTCAGCCTTAACAAACAACCGCACACACGGCGTTCAGGCGACGGAGAGAATAGTGACAAAAATAAAGATGGCAAGCGGGAATATTTTTCTCTCTAAAAATCAACCGCTAAAACTCGGATCGCGGGACGGACTTTTGCGGAAATTTTTGTGACCGGGCTTTTGCCTCCGCAATTTCTTCAAGAGTCATTGTCTCGGCCAGTTTATCGCGAGGATTGTTCCCGTGATAACGACCCTCGCGGTCGGCGATGTCATACCATTTATAAGCTTCAATTTTGTCCTGCGCCACGCCGTCACCAGTCGCATAACGTTTCGCCAGACTGGCCTGCGCATCGGGAAGGCCCTGCTCAGCCGCTTTGGCAAACCAGTTTACCGCCTCGGTTGCATTTGGTTCCACGCCATAACCTTTCGCATAACAAACGGCCATCCCGTATTGCGACATCACCCGTCCTTGCTCCGCTGATTTTTGCTGCCACTTAAATGCTTC
>JALYXC010000142.1 GCA_030947315.1 Verrucomicrobiota bacterium
TTGCCAGACAAAACCGACCGCCGATCCGCCAATGAAGGCGCACAGCAAAAAAGCTTTTAGCGCCGGCGCAAACCGAATCGCCGCAGATTGAGTTTTGCGATTTTTCGCCATTTCAAATTTTCTCCATTACGCGCAATTGCGCGCTGCGACTGCGCGGATTTTTTTTTATTTCTTCGTCCGACGGCCGAATCGCTTTGCGATTAATTATTTTCAATTTCGGCGGCACCGGCACGCGCAGTTCCGGCACGTCCACCTCTCCGGCCATTTCGTAATCGCGCGAATTTTTCCGGCCAAAATCTTTGACGATTCGATCTTCGAGCGAATGAAATGTGATAACCGCCAATCGTCCGCCTGGTTTCAAAATTTTCAATGCCGCCGCCAAGCCGCGTTGCAGCGAACCGACTTCATCATTCACCGCGATCCGCAGCGCCTGGAAAATTTTTGTTGCGGGATGCGTTTTTTTTCCGGCGCGGGGCGAAATTCGTTCCATCAATCCAGCCAATTGCCGCGTCGTGACAAACGGCCGCTCCTGCCGGTCCCGTTGAATGGCGCGCGCAATCCGCCGCGAATCGCGTTCTCCGCCCCATTCCCAAAAAATTTTCGCCAGTTTTTCCACACTCTCTTCGTTTAATAATTTGGCCGCCGTGAGCGACTGGTCTTGATCCATTCGCATGTCGAGCAGCCCCTCTTGTTGAAAACTAAATCCGCGTTCGGCCCGATCTAGCTGCGGCGAACTCACGCCCAAATCGAGCAAAACCCCATCACAACTTTCTGCTTCAATCCATGGAGCCATCTCATCAAAATTTCCACGGCGAATATCAAAGCGTCCTTCAAATTCCGAGAGGTTCGCTCGCGCCGCTTCAACTGCGACGCCATCTCGATCGCATCCAAAGAGCCATCCATTCGGCTGGCTCCGCGCCAATATGGCCGCCGCGTGTCCACTCCCACCGACCGTGCCGTCGGCGTAACGTCCGCCCGGTCGCGGCCTGAGCACGGTCAGAACTTCCGCCAGCATCACTGGATGGTGAACAAAATCGGACACGTGAATTCATTTAAAAAAGGTTTCGGGGACGTTCTTAAAACTGTTTTTCAGGCGGTTCAGTGCCTGCTCAACTTTTTCTCGCTTGCACGCAATGGGCAGCGGCGCGGCTTCTTTTTTCCCGGCGACGATTTCAAGATCAGTTTCATTCAAGTCATTTCGCATCACCGCGACATGCTCGAGCTTCCATTCAGTTTGAATTGGAACAGGTTTATTTTTTTTCGGTCCCAGCCAGACCGATAAAATTCTTTTCCAAAAGCGGTTCAGTTTTTTTTGTTGCGGGAAGAAAAACAATTTTTTCTCCGTGATAGGTTCGGTTGTTTCCAAGACAGATTTTTCCAATTCGCTCGCCGGTTTTGGAAGTGGAGAGCGGGCTTCAAAAAGCGACGGCGTTTCGGAAATGATCGTTCCGACTTTTGGAGCGGAAGAAAAAACGGGACGGCGCGCCGAGGCGAATTTCGGGGCACGATAAGGCGCCATCATTTTATAGGGAGTCGGGCCATTTCTGGTGAGGCTCACACTGTGACTGGCCGAGAGTAATTGCATTAAGCTCATAGAATTATTCCATCATTTTAAACGCTTCGTGGGCCATGACCGCGTCCGACGATTTTACCGCGTCGTAACGTTCGGGATTCCAAATCTCGAATCGGTCCAACAATCCGACCAGCACGGCTTGTTCCTTGATTTTCGCCGCGCGCGCCATTTCTTCCGGCAAACAAATTCGGCCTCCTTTATCCAGCGCCACTTGCGCCGATTCGCTGCCAATAAAACGTTTTAAAGCGACTTTTTGAGGATCGCCTTTGGGCATCGCTTCCATGTCCACCATTAATTTCGCCATTTCCTGCGGGGGCAAAACGCGCAGGCAGGCGCCTTCTTTGGATTGCGGCCAAAGAATTAAAGTAAATTCAGTGTCTGGTTTTGCGGGACGCCACTTGGCGGGAATTTGCACGCGCCGCTTTTCGTCCACTCCATGACGAAAAAGCGAGTTGTAATAAATCGGCGCGTTAGGTTCTTTTACTGACATTTTTTAAAATTATTCACAAGTCTTTCACCCATCTTGCCCCACAACGACCCACTATTAACCATTTTACCTCCAAGCGGTCAATAGTTATTTATGGAAAAGTTATTGGCAAGTTATTCACAGGTCGTTCGTTCGGAAAAGGACTTTTGAATTTCAAACTTTAAACTTTAAACTTGAACCAAAAAAAAATGCGCACGGCTGATTTTAATTATTTTTTGCCGCCAGAATTAATCGCCCAAAAACCCGCGCCTCAACGGGATCAATCGCGGTTATTGGTTCTGCAAAGAAAAACTGGAAAAATGGCGCATCGAGATTTTTTGGATTTGCTCGAATATTTTCGCGAGGGCGATCTTTTGGTTTTGAATAATTCGCGCGTTATTCCAGCGAGGTTGCGCGGAGTGAATTTTCAGAGCGGGGGAAAATTTGAAATTTTATTACTCGAAGAAAATTCCGTCAATGATTGGTGGGCCATGCTGCGACCGGGCCAGCGGGCGCGCCGCAAAACGAAAATCAAAGTTTTAAATGCACAAAAAATAGCCACCGAAATTATCGCCACTGTTCAGGAAATTAATTCGGAAGGACATCGTCGGTTGCAATTTTCCGGCGTGAAAAATATTTTCGAGCATCTCGACGCGCTCGGCGAAATTCCGCTGCCACCTTACATTGAACGCGAAAAACAAATCGCGGAAGATCGCGAGCGTTATCAAACCATTTACGCTGAAGTCGCTGGTTCGGTTGCTGCGCCGACGGCTGGCCTTCATTTCACCAAAACTTTATTGGATGACATTCAAAAACTCGGCGTAAAAATTTGTGAGGTCACACTCCACGTGGGAGCGGGAACTTTTGCGCCGGTCAAAACTGATTTGTTATCTGAACACGTGATGCACGAAGAACGTTTTACCGTCCCGGAAAAAACAGCTCGCGCCATTAACGAAGCGAAAAAAGAAAACGGTCGCGTCATTCCGGTCGGCACCACGACTATGCGCGTTTTGGAAAGTATCGCGGAAAAATCCCACGAAATCATTCCTGGCTCCGGCCGGACAAAAATTTTTATTTATCCACCGGCCAAATTTAAAATCGTGGATGCGCTCCTCACTAATTTTCATTTGCCCAGTTCCACTTTGTTGATGTTGGTCAGCGCTTTTGCCGCGCCTGGGCAGACGCGCGGTCGCCAAATGATTTTGTCCGCTTACGAAGAAGCCATTCGCCAACGCTACCGTTTCTTTAGTTACGGCGATGCGATGTTGCTTCTGTAAATTAAAAAAAAGTGAAAGCCCGTAAATAAATTGCGCAATTTTTTTCTCAAGCGCAACGTCTCTATCAATGAAAAAGTTTTTTTTCGCGATGGGTTTTGTTTTCGTTTTTGGGAACGGCGTTTTCGCCGAATCGCCTTTGCCGAACATTATTTTTATTCTGACCGATAATCATGGCGCCTGGACGCTCGGCTGTTATGGCAATAAGGAAATTCGTACGCCGAACATTGATAAACTCGCCGCGCAAGGAATACTTTTCACGCGCGCTTACTGCAACAATTCTGTTTGTTCGCCGAGTCGCGCCAGCTTTTTAACGGGCCTGATTCCTTCGCAACATGGCGTTCACGCTTACATTCCGAACGCGACGCAGATTGGTCCGAAAGCGTATGACACGATCAAAGAATTCCGCACCTTGCCGAAGATTTTGTCGGAGGCCGGTTACATTTGCGGGCTTTCCGGAAAATGGCATCTCGGTGAAAATCTTTTCCCGCAGGAAGGTTTTACTTATTGGTTCGCCAAAGCCGGTGGCCATACCACAACTTTCTATAACGACGACATGATTTGGCAGGGCAAAATTTATAAGGAACCAAAATATACGACCGAAGCTATCACTGACCACGCGATCGAATTCATCGAACAGAATCGGGAGAAACCATTTTTTCTTTATCTCGCTTACAACGCGCCTTATGGACTCGGCAAAGTTGTGCAGGAAGAACATCAAAATCGGCACACGGCTTTTTACGCTCACAAAAAAATGGAATCTTTCCCGCGCGAGAAAATAAATCCGTGGCTCAAAGCAAATCGTTTTGCGGTGAACAATGTGAAGAGCATGCGCAGTTATGCGGCCGCAGTCAGTGGCGTTGATGACGGCGTTGGGCGAGTGATGGACACTTTAAAAAAACTTGGGCTGGACAAAAATACGCTCGTCGTTTTCAGCGCGGACCAGGGATTGAATGCCGGTCACGGCGGTTATTGGGGAATCGGCGATCATTCGCGTCCCATCAACACGCAGGAAGCAATGGTTCGCATTCCGCTTATTTT
>JALYXC010000181.1 GCA_030947315.1 Verrucomicrobiota bacterium
CGCCGCTCGCGCTGGAAAGTGTGGCTGGCGATCTTGGCTGTAATCGTCGCGCTCGCGGGCGGGTGGTTCGTGTGGAGCAAAGTCGGCAGCGGTGGGCCGAAGCTGGGCCACTCCATCCTCACCGAACAAGTCGGCTCTTATAAGATCGAAGTGTTCACCAAGAACCCGCAACTGACTGTCGGCGACAACCCGGTGCGCATCGAAGTGAAGGACGCGGCCACCGGCAAGCCGGTCGATGTCGGCAACGTCACGCTTCAGATGAACATGGAAATGCCCGGGATGCAGATGCAGACGGACGGCGTCTTGCAGAAGAGCGAGCAGCCCGGCATCTATAGCGGCACCATCCGTCCCGGCATGGGCGGCGATTGGATTGCCCGGCTCGGCTACGATGGCCCGAAGGGCAAAGAGCAGAAAGCCGTGACACTTAACGTGAAGCCGTAGTGACGCACCCCCGGAGATATAAGATTACCATGAACGTTTTACATTTGTTGGCCGATCCGACCTTCGTCATTGCGTGGTATGGATTCGGAGCCTTGGGGGCGGGATGGGTGGTTTACGACACACTTACACTTAATCGCCATGTCATGCCGGCTCTCAAAGTTGGATGGCCGATTATTGTCATCTTTTTTTCCGCACTCGGGCTGGGACTCTATCTTTGGAGCTGTCGCCCGCCGAACATCGGCAAAGTCAGCGAGTCAAAGGCGAAAGAGGTGCATCATGCCTTTGTTTCCACCACATGGAAAAAAGTCCTCGGCTCGGTCATTCACTGCGTCGGCGGGGATGGCTTCGGCATCATCAGCACGATGGTTATCACACGAGCGCTGGGTGTCTCGTTTTGGACTGAATTTTGGATCGAATATTTCGCTGGCTTTGCCTTTGGCTGGCTGGTGTTTCAATACCTCGCCATGCGCCACATGGGACGCTCAAAGCTTGAGGCGCTTTGGAAAGGCGGTCGCGCCGAGTTTTTCTCCATGATCACGGTAATGCTCGGGATGGGTTTGGTCATGCGCTACGTGACGCCGCAGGTTGTCGGCTTCCGCCCCATGCCGGACACGGCGGCGTTTTGGGGATTTGCCGCGCTGGGACTTTTCGCAGGCTCGTTGCTGACGTATCCCGTGAACTGGTGGATGGTCAAAATAGGCTGGAAACATGGGATGGGATAACCACGACACTTTCCGACCGCGCGGATGACCTGCGCGGCCGGGGAAACAAAAAACAAACAAGACATAGCATATGAAGAAACTACTGATGATGACCGCCCTGAGCTGCGCTTTCGCCGCTCAAACCTTGCCCGGCATGCCGATGCAGGCCACCGCGCAATTGGAGAAGGGCGAAAGCCCCGGAGTCTTCAACGGCACAATCCGGCCCACCGGCCAGGGCGAATGGCTCACGAAAACCGGCAGGGGAAGAACGCGGTGAATTTCACGACGAGTGTCGGCCCGTGAAAACAATGACACGAGATTGAAGGAACATGAACATGGCAAAATCGAAAACAGAAATCAAAGACCCCATTTGCGGAATGACGGTGGACGAAGCGACGGCGCTCCGCGCCGAGCGCGACGAACAGACGTTTTATTTTTGCAGCGAGCACTGCCGGAAAAAGTTTCTGGCCGAGTCTCAACCATCGCACCAGGCCGAGAGTTCGTGTTGCGGGGGCAAGGCGGAACCCGCGCCCGTCCCCGGCGATTGTTGCGGCGGTCACGAACATCACGCTCACGGCGACGCGACAGTAAAACCTTCGGCTGCTGCAAAATATTTTTGCCCGATGTGTCCCGGCGTGGAGTCGGACAAGCCAGGTGATTGCCCGAAATGCGGCATGGCGCTGGAACGAAATCCCTCAACCATCAACTCTCAACCATCCACCAGTGTTCTCTACACCTGCCCGATGCACCCGGAAGTGCAACAGGATCATCCGGGGAATTGTCCGAAGTGTGGCATGGCGTTAGAGCCGAAAACCGTTTCAGCAGTCGAGGAAGAAAATCCTGAACTCGCCGACATGACGCGGCGGCTTTGGATCGGTGGCGCGCTCGCGCTCCCCGTGTTCTTGCTCGCGATGGCACACTTGATTCCATCATTGCGTCACTCGCAATGGATAATGGGCGACGCGTCGCGCTGGACTCAATTCGTTCTCTCAACGCCCGTCGTGTTGTGGGCGGGCTGGCCCTTTTTCAAGCGTGGCTGGCGTTCACTCGTCACGCGACATTTGAATATGTTCACGCTAATCGCCATTGGCGTGGGCACAGCGTATTTGTTCAGCGCGGTGGTGATGCTCATGCCGGGTGCGTTTCCACCATCGTTCGCGCCGGACGGAAGAGTTGGAATTTATTTCGAGGCGGCGGCGGTGATTGTCGTCCTCGTGCTGCTCGGTCAAGTCCTTGAATTGCGCGCCCGCAGCAAAACCGGCAGTGCCATCCGGGCCTTGCTGAATCTCGCGCCCAAAACCGCGCGTGTGGTTCAAGACGGCGCGGAACGCGACGTGCCGCTTGAATCCGTTCAGACCGGAGCAAAATTGCGCGTCCGTCCCGGCGAAAAAATTCCCGTGGATGGCGTGTTGCAGGAAGGAAAAACTTCCGTGGACGAATCCATGATCACGGGCGAGCCGTTGCCTGTGGAAAAAATCACGGGCGACAAAGTGACCGGCGGCACGATCAACACCACCGGCAGTTTTCTCATGCAAGCCGAACACGTTGGCAGCGAGACCGTGCTCGCGCGCATAGTCCAAATGGTTGCGGACGCACAGCGCAGCCGCGCCCCGATTCAAGCGTTGGCGGATAAAGTTTCCGGCTACTTCGTTCCGGCAGTGCTGGCCGTTGCGGTGTTGACCTTCATCGGTTGGGCCTGGCTCGGGCCGGAGCCGCGCTTCGCTCATGCCATCGTCAACGCCGTCGCCGTGCTCATCATCGCGTGTCCGTGCGCTCTCGGACTCGCCACGCCGATGTCCGTCATGGTCGGCATCGGACGCGGCGCGCAGGAGGGCGTGCTCATCCGCAATGCCGAAGCCATGGAAGTCATGGAGAAAGTCACCACCGTCGTCGTGGACAAAACCGGCACGCTGACCGAAGGCAAACCTCGCCTCACGCAAATCCTTCCGGTCAACGGCACGAGCGAAGATGAATTGCTCATCGCCGCCGCATCCGTGGAACAGAACAGCGAACACCCGCTCGCTGCCGCGATTGTTCACGGCGCAAAGAAACGCAACGTGAAATTACAATCAGTCACGGATTTCAATTCCATTACTGGCGGCGGAGTCGTTGGCAAGATGGATGGCCGGGAAATCGCCGTCGGAAAACTCAAATTTCTGCAAGAGCGCGGGGTCACAGGATTGGAAGCTGTCGAAAAACAAGCAACCGCATTGCAAGCGGAAGGACAGACGGCAATGTTCGTCGCCAACAATGGCAAGGCCGCTGGAATTCTCACCGTGTCCGACCCCATCAAAGCGTCCACGTCCGAAGCCATTGCGCAACTTCACAAGCTCGGTCTGAAAATCATCATGCTCACCGGCGACAACGAGCGCACTGCAAACGCCGTTGCAAAAAAACTCGGACTCGATTCAGTGGAAGCGGGCGTCGAGCCGCAGAATAAACACGAGCGCATCCAACAACTCCGGCAACAAGGCCAGATCGTGGCGATGGCTGGCGACGGCATTAACGACGCCCCCGCACTCGCCGCCGCGCACGTCGGCATCGCGATGGGTACCGGCACAGATGTCGCGATGGAAAGCGCGGGCATTACACTCGTGAAAGGCGATCTGCGCGGCATCGTCAAAGCCATCACCTTGAGCCGTTCGATGATGCGGAACATCCGGCAGAATCTTTTCTTCGCATTCGTCTATAACGCGCTGGGGATTCCCATCGCGGCCGGTTTGCTCTATCCCTTCTTCGGCTTGCTGTTGAGTCCCATCATCGCAGGCGCGGCCATGAGCTTGAGTTCAGTGTCCGTCATCGGCAACGCGCTGCGATTGCGAAATACGAAACTGTGAAAAAAACTTGCCGCCATCGTGACGGCGAAAATCAAACCAAAATTAAAAATATGAACAACGAAAATAAATTCAGTCGAAGAAAATTTGTCGCGGGCGCGGCGACCATCGCGGGCGGCGCGACGCTTTTGCACAAACTCAACGCGCAAGTTGAAACGCGTGAACCGGACAAACCGCGTGAAACTTCCGCCGCCGCGCATAAAAATAAACCGTTGCGAGAACGCATTGACCCGAAGCCGACTCATCCTCTCGCGGAACCTGGTAAAGATTACACGCCGGTCATTACACCGAACGGAAGCACCTTGCCTTTTAAAATTGTAGGTGGGGTAAAGGTATTTCATCTAATTGCGGAACCCGTGATGAACCATGAATTTGCTCCGGGACTCAAAGCGCATTGCTGGGGTTACAACGGACAGGTTCACGGCCCGACCATTGAAGTAGTTGAGGATGACCGTGTTCGTATTTATGTAACCAACAAACTTCCCGCGCCGACGTCGGTTCATTGGCATGGAGTTCTTTTGCCCAACGGCATGGACGGCGTCGCGGGCTTGAATCAGAAAGCTATTCAGCCGGGCGAAACTTTCAAATACGAATTCACGCTGCGGCAACACGGGACGCACATGTATCACTCGCATCACGACGAGATGACGCAGATGGCGCTCGGCATGATGGGGCTGTTCGTGATTCACCCGCGCAATCCAAAACATCCGCGCCCTGACCGCGACTTCGCTTATATGTTGAGCGAATGGAAAATTGAAGTCGGCGCAAGCCGTCCCGACCCGAATGAAATGACCGACTTCAATATTTTTACGTTCAACGCCAAAGCGTTTCCCGGCACTGCGCCGCTGGTGGTGAAGTTGGGCGACCGCGTCCGCGTCCGTCTGGGAAATTTAAGCGCGATGAGCCATCACCCGATTCATTTGCACGGTTATCAATATAAAATTACGGAGACGGACGGCGGCCAAATTGCCGAATCTGCGCAGCAAGTTGAAACAACTACTCTTACTCCCGTCGGAACAACAAGGACGTTTGAGTTTGTCGCCGACGAGCCGGGCGATTGGGCGATGCACTGTCACATGACCCATCACGTGATGAATCAAATGGGTCACATGTTTCCGAACTTGATTGGGATTGATCCCACCGGTTTGAATCAAAAAATCCGCAAATTCCTTTCCGGCTACATGACGATGGGGACCGACGGAATGGGCGACATGGGCGAGATGGGCATGAAGAATCCGAAGAACAGCATTCCAATGGTCGGCGGGTCAGGGCCGTTTGATTACATCACAATGGGCGGCTTGTTCACGATTCTCAAAGTGCGCGAAGGCCTCACGAACTACGAAGATCCCGGATGGTATAATCATCCCGAAGGCACTGTGGCCATCGTCGCCTTGGAAGAAGATTTGAAACGCGACGGCATTGAATTGCCGAAAGAATCTTCAAAAAGCGCGGCTGCTTTTTCGCCGTTACAAAACGACGTCTGGTGCGGCGTGCCACCGAACAAATTCGCTTCCTGACTCCCTTCCGGGTGAAACAGTTGCCAAAACAAATTTCCAGATTAACGGGGCGCAGAGCATTGCCCGGTGAATTTCTTGTCCGACAATTTTCGGGCAGCAATGCTCAGCGCTCGGTCCGGCGATCGTCATTTTCGGAAATTTCTTTTGGCAAACGCTCTAAAGCATGGATTATTTGGAGTCCCGTTTCATCCAGAAGAAATGTGGAGATAAAAATTATGAGAAAGATTATTTTGAATTTTTTTGGTTTAACCTTGCGCCAGGTTTTCGCTGTTTATTTCGCGGTTTGTTTCTGTTTTGCCTCCGCCAGTTTCGCTACATCCAGGCCAAATATTCTTCTTATTTTGTCAGATGACATGGGCTTTTCCGACCTGGGTTGTTATGGCGGCGAAATCCAAACGCCCAACCTGGATTCGCTCGCGAAGAATGGAATTCGCTTCACCCAATTTTATAATACGGCCCGCTGTTGTCCTACCCGAGCATCGTTACTCACGGGACTTTATTCACATCAAGCTGGCATGGGCCACATGACGCACGATAGCGGACCGGAGGGTTATCGCGGCAACCTCAATCAGCAATGTGTAACGATACCTGAAGTTTTGCAGCAGGTGGGGTACCGCACTTATATGTGCGGCAAATGGCATTTGACCCGATTTGAAAAGCCGGACAGCGACCAATCGAGTTGGCCCGTGCAGCGCGGCTTTGAAAAATTTTACGGAACTATCAAAGGTGGCGGCAGCTACTATGATCCGACAGGACTTTGTCGGCAAAATACTTTCATCACTCCGGAAAATGACCCGGAGTATAAGCCCGCAAAATTCTATTACACTGAAGCCATCACCGATAATGCTATTCGTTATCTTCAACAACACGACCAGGAATCCCCCGACAAACCTTTCTTTTTATATGTTGCTTACACTGCCGCGCATTGGCCCATGCACGCGCTCGAAAAAGATATTGCCAAGTATAAAGGCAAATTCGATGCCGGTTATGAACCAGTTCGCAAGGCGCGCGTGGAACGTCTAAAAAAACTTGGCCTGCTCGATTCGAAATGGACCGTTTCCCCGCCAGCGGGCGACTGGAATAAAGTTGAAAATAAAAAATGGGAAGCGCGCTGCATGGAAGTTTATGCTGCGATGATTGACAATATGGATCAGGGCATTGGGCGGATTATCGCGCAGTTAAAAAAAGAAGGGCGCTTTGAAAACACGCTCATATTTTTCCTGCAGGACAATGGCGGTTGCGCCGAAGAGATGGGCCGCGCTTTGAACCCAAAAGAATCTCCAAAAGAATTGAAACCGTTCGGTCCCAATGATCTCCAGCCAAAAATCTGGCCGCCCATGCAAACGCGCGATGGCCGTTGGGTGCGCAGTGGACCTCAAGCGATGCCAGGCCCCGAAAATACTTTTATCGCTTATGGACGCGATTGGGCGAATGTTTCCAATACACCTTTCCGCGAATACAAACATTGGGTGCATGAAGGCGGCATCAGCACGCCCTTGATTATCCATTGGCCGGAAGAAATTGCGCCGACGCGTCGCGGTCAACTGGAAACCCAACCCGGCCATCTCATTGATCTAATGGCGACCTGCGTGGAGGTAACTGGTGCCGATTATCCCAAAGAATTTAAACAGCAGAAAATTAAACCAATGGAAGGAGTAAGTCTTCTCCCTGTTTTGCATGGCCATTCGATCGAACGAAAAAATCCCATTTTCTGGGAACACGAAAGCAATCGCGCTATCCGCGATGGAAAATGGAAACTCGTTTCTAAAGCAGACCAGCGTTGGGAACTTTACGACATGGAATCCGACCGGACCGAGATGCACGACTTGGCCGATAAAAATTCTGAAAAAGTTGAGAAGCTGGCCGCTCAGTGGAATGCCTGGGCCAAGCGCGCTGGTGTTTTGCCGCTCGGTTCGTGGCGCGAAAAGCCGACCATAAAAAAATGAGGCGCGTTGGACGAGCGATTCGGAAAAAAGTCTACTTGAGAAGGCTGCAAAAAACCGACTAGGTTCCGGGCGTTTCGCCAACCTGGAAACGAACGAAATGGCGGATGGCAATTTCATCGCCTAATTGTTTGGCAATTCCGCCCAGATGTTCCTTCACGGTAATTTCAGAATTCTTTTTCACGAAACCTTGATCAATCAGGCAGAAATTTTGATAAAATTTTTCCAGCTTGCCTTCAATAATTTTAGCAACAGCTTGCGGCGGTTTATTTTTGACCTGATCAGCGGCGATTTCTTTTTCTTTGGCGATCACATTTGGATCCAGTTCTTCGCGCAATACGACTAACGGATGGGCCGCCGCAATTTGCAATGTGATATCGCGCACGAGTTGTTTAAATTCCTCGCTGGCAACGGTCGTTTCTTTTTGAGCGCCAACTTCCACCAACACACCGACTTTTGCGCCGGTATGAATGTAGGCGGCAACCAGTCCATTGCCTTTGACTTCGAGACGAGCGTGCCGGGAAATTTTTATATTCTCGCCAATCTTGGCCACTTGCGCGGCGCGCTCAGATTCCAGATCGGCCTTGGGATTGGCCGCGAGTCGGGCCGCGATTCCATCGCAGAAAGCGCGGAAG
>JALYXC010000182.1 GCA_030947315.1 Verrucomicrobiota bacterium
TTACTTTTTCGGGGTTTAACAATAATTCTTCCAAGCTGTCAGCCAATGCGACAAAGTCGCCTGGCTCGTAGAGAATTCCGCCGCTGGTCGCTTCTATTAATTCAGGAAAAGCGGCATGGCGCGGCTGTACTACCGGAACTCCGGCAGCCAGCGCTTCGATCACGTAAAGCCCAAAGGCCTCGCCATAAAAAGCCGGCACGGAAAAAACGGTGAGCGATTTTAGAAATTTAATTTTATCCTGCCGATTTAAATTTGGATGAAATTCCACTTCCGCAAGAACTCCGGCTCCTCTTAATTTTTCTTTTTGTTTATTGACGAGCGGCTCATCCGCTGGACCGAAGCTTCCGCCGATTTTTAATTTAAGATTGGTTACGCGATTGCGTTTTCGGATTTCGATGTATGCATCCACCAAGGCGGGCAACCCTTTTTCCTGGCAGAGTCGCGCGAAAAATCCAATCACGGGATTCGGGATTCTGGATTCGGGATTTGGGATTCTATTTTCAAACCCCTGTAAATTAATTCCATTCCAAACGACTTTGATTTTACGGCTCGGAAAATTGAGCCGTTCGCGCATGACGCTTGCGAAATAAATACTCGGCGCAATAAATAAATCCACGTCAACAGCCCGTTGCGCCAGCAGTTTCCAGGCTTTTTCGCGGTAGTCGGCCAGCAGAGAATTCAAAAAGAAATCTTCGCCTTGCAACGAACAAACTACGGGGACTTTCAATTCTCTTTTCAATTTTCGCGCCAGCCCAATCAGCAACGCGTTGGAAAGAGAAATCAAATCCGGCTTTCCATTTTTTTTCAGCCAGGAAATAAGTTCATCCAGTTCGCGCGTTTGATTGCCTTCTTCGCCGCGCAGCATGGACAGAGTCAAATCGCCCAAATCCTGCGGGCGTGTCTTGGAGGCGAAATTTGCCGCAGAGTTTAATAGTGTTGGCGACGCAAAACATTTTCTTAAAAATTCCGGGGCGCGGCGAAAGAACGCGGATTTTTCTCCGAGATAAACATTGATGCCGCTGAAAAAAATCGGCGTGCCGGCGCTCTGATTTTCTTCGTCCAACGTGAGCGGCAAATAAAGCGGAACCATCGTGGTGGCATGACCGAGTTTTCGCAACGCCGCAACCAGCGCGTTGTCGCGAAAACACCCGCCGCAAAACATCGGGCCGGCGCCTGGAGTGATTTGAATAAGGTTCACCAGCGCCCTTTCAATTTAACGCGCTGGTTGCGGAATGTTCACAAAATTGACCGCTGGTTCCCCGCGTAAAAGCCGGTCCATGTCTTCGCAAACCGCTTCAAAAGTTCGCGTCTGCGCCTCGTTCGTAAAGGCGCCGATATGCGGCGTGAGAATCACATTTTCCATTTCTTCAAAAGCGCTTTTTCTTTTGGGCGGTTCCACCTCACGCACGTCTAAAGCCGCGCCGCCCAGATGGCCGGTTTGCAGCGCGTTGAGCAATGCTTTTTCATCCACCAGCCCGCCGCGGGAAAGGTTGAGGAAAAAAGCGCCCGACTTAATTTCAGAAAACATTTTGCTGCCAAAGAGATGCCGCGTTTCCGGCGTGAGCGGCGCGTGAACGGTGACAAAATCAGCCACGTTTAAAGCCTCTTCAAGTTTCGTGGCGAGCGTCGCGCCGACTTCGCCGAGTCGGGACGAATCGGATTTTATAAACGGATCAAAAACGATAATGCGCAATCCGAAAGCGCGCGCGCGCGCCGCGACTAATCGCCCGACTCTACCAAAGCCGCAAATGGCAATGGTTTTTTTATCGAGTTCCATGCCGACACATTTTTTTCGATCCCATTCTCCGGATTTGGTCAAGCGATCGCTGAAGGGAATTTTTCGCGCCAAGGCCAAAATCAAGCCGAGCGTCAACTCTGCGACACTGGCTGCATTGACATTTAATGGAGCGACCACAACCACATTTTGTTTGGTGGCCGCTTCGACATCAATATTATCGAGGCCCACGCCGAGGCGACCAATCGCGATGAGTTTTGGCGCAGCGGCCAGAACATCCGCTGTGATTTGCGTTTGATTGCGAATGATAAGAACGCGCGCTTCGGCAAGGGCGGCTTTTAATTTCGCGGCGTTTTTCCACAAGCTGCCTTCTCGCACGATTTGATATTTCTCGCCGAGTTTTTTGAGCGCGGGCGCGTCAACTTCTTCTGAAATTAAAATGTCCATATTTGATTAATGATTTTCGATTTACAATTGACGCGCCCCAAAAAACCAAAACGCCTCGCAAATCGTAAATCGAACATCGTAAATTCGCTTAAATTTTCTCCCAATCAATGGGTTTCGTAATATCAATTTTTTGCAATTTCTCCTGAACAGCCTCAGGATATTTTTGGGCGGCGCCAGTATTGAAAATTAAAATTTTATCACTCGCGTTGATTGTTCCTTTTTTAAGCAACACTTCCAGCGCGCCTAAACAAACGGCCGTCTCCGGGCAAAGTGCGATGCCTTCCGTGGAAGACGCCAGCCGCATCCACTTTGGAATATCAACTTCCGGAGTGGCGAGGGCGACGCCGCCGCTTTCCCGCACCGCGTCGAGAATCATGAAATCGCCCACCGCTGCCGGAACGCGGATGCCACTGGCGATCGTCGCCGCATTTTCAAATAGTTTGGCGAACCGTTCGCCTTTTTCAAACGCGGTGGAAATCGGCGCGCAGCCTTCACTCTGACAGGAAATCATTTTGGGTTTTTTCGGCGAATTGAGCCAGCCCATCGCTTCCAGTTCCGCGAATGCTTTCCACATTCCGATCAAGCCGGTGCCGCCGCCGGTCGGATACAAAATCACGTCGGGCAGTTCCCAATCGAATTGTTCGGCGAGTTCGAGGCCCATCGTTTTTTTTCCTTCAATGCGATAGGGTTCTTTCAAAGTGGAAAGATCAAACCAGCCTTTGATTTTTTTGCCTTCGCCGACCAAACGTCCACAATCATTAATCAAACCATTAACGAGAAAAGTTTTTGCGCCGGCGAGGTAACATTCTTTTTTGTTAATGGCCGGAGTATCTTCGGGCATGAAAACGTAGGCTTCCATTCCAGCGCGCGCCGCATATGCCGCCATCGCGCCGCCCGCGTTTCCAGCGGTCGGGCAGGCGACTTTTTTTATCCCGAATTCATTGGCCATCGAAATCGCCATCGTCATGCCGCGCGATTTAAAACTGCCGGTGGGCAAACGGCTTTCGTCCTTGACGAATAAATTTTTAACGCCGAATTCTGCGGCGAGCCGTTTGGTTTCTAAAATTGGCGAAATGGTTTCCGTGAGCGAAACGATTTTTTCCGGCTGATTGATGGGCAGCATTTCCAGGTAACGCCACAGGGTCGGCGGGCGACCGATTAAATCTTTTTTCGTGAATTTTTTCTTGAGTAGTTCGAGATCGTATTTGACCCAGAGCGGACGCTGACAAGCAGTGCAAAGGTTATGAATTTTTCCTTTTTCATATTTCACGCCGCACTGGGCGCATTCGAGATGAGTGACAAAATTCATCGCGAGATGGAGCGCGTGGATTTGATATTTGTCAAGGAGACTTGGAGCCAAGTCAAAAATCGGCTTACATCTTGACGCAACAAACCCGCTCCCGTACCTTGCCCCACGGAAATATTTATGAATAATTTTTTAATTCCACATGTCATTGAGCAGACCGGACGCGGGGAACGCGGCTACGATATTTATTCACGGCTGCTGGTGGATCGCATTGTTTTTCTCGGCACGCCCGTGGATGACATGGTGGCCAATGTGATTATCGCGCAACTTCTTTTTCTGCAAATGTCCGATCCGAAAAAAGACATTCATCTTTACATCAATTCGCCGGGCGGCAGTGTGACGGGCGGGTTGGCCATTTACGACACCATGCAATTTTTGACGTGCGACGTGAATACTTATTGCATCGGCCAGGCCGCCAGCATGGGCGCGGTCTTGTTGTGCGGCGGGACGAAAGGAAAACGTTATTCATTGCCGAACGCGAACATCATGATTCATCAAGTGCTCGGCGGCGCAGAAGGCCAGGCCAGCGATGTGGAAATTCGCGTCAAATATATGCTCAAATTAAAACAACGTTTGAATAATATTATCGCCCATCATACTGGACAGCCTTATGACGTTGTGGAAAAAGCCTGCGACCGCGATAATTTTATGACGCCGGACGAAGCAAAAACTTTCGGGCTGGTGGACGAAGTGGTAAAATCACGGAAGGAAATCACCAC
>JALYXC010000184.1 GCA_030947315.1 Verrucomicrobiota bacterium
GTACTTTTGTGTCCCACAGATCAAACCCGCACGAGACCAGCCCAGGATTTCAGCCTGCCAACAACTGGCCTGACGCCAAATAACTTCGCTTATAATCCTAATAATCCGCCGGCTCAAGGTCAGACAAATAATGGCAATAACTGTCTTAGTTATTTTTATGGTGTGGATTCCGATGAAACAAAGCCGGGTATGCTTTTGACGGGTGATCGCAACTTGAATGATAATCAACCCGCAGCTGGAAGCACTTATTACATAGGGTTAGCCGCACGACCAGGTTCTACCAGCACTAAGCCGGGTGGTTTCGGCACGAACTACGCCGCTAATACGGGGCCGGCGTGGAATACTTCGATGCACAATAACGGTGGAAACGTTGCTCTGGCAGATGGCAGCGCTCAACAAATGACGCGCGGTAAATTTCTTGAGCAATTGAAAGTGACTGACGATGTAGATAATAGAGTGCTATTTCCGCAAGCGGCCGCCGACGGCATAGTTCCTTAATTCAAAATTTATAAATTACGAAAAGGCATCTTGCAAGAGATGCCTTTTTTCTTTTTCATTGAACAACTTCTCTCTTAGATTCTGGTTCTTCGATACTTCTTGTCGTTAAATGTAGCGCCGCAGGCGCGACCTGTGATGGATGAAAAAAACTTTTTACAGGTCGCTCCGATGGAGCTTTTTTCTTTGAGGTAGTTTTTCTATAAACAGGCCGCGCCCACGGCGCTGGTGAACAGCCAAAAGAATTTCAGGGAAGGCCGCAAAAAATGTGGAGGAATCTACTTTGGGCGCATCTCATAAATCATTTCAGGACCACTGATTATTTTCGGGGAGCGCAGCCGCCTCGGCTGCTGTTCAGCGCGCCCTCGCGCTGAACTTCGGGAACATCAAATTTAATCATTGGATCCGTGCATCCCCTCGCCCAGCCAACGACGAGGGCGTCGTTGGCTGCGCCCGAGGCGGGCGCGCTCCCCATTTATGCGGGCGAGTCGCCCACTCAGGCACGCGAGACGCGCTCTCCTCCATTTCACAAGATGACAAAAAGCTTTTGCCCGGCGGGCGGACGGGATAACTTTTCCCGCTCGTATGGTGAACAAAACAATTTCAAAATGGAAAAAGCTGCAAACCGCCTCGTGGGCGTTGTTCACTGAAAAAGGAATTTTCCACGATGAAAAGCAACTTTCGTCCCTGGAAAAATTCGCGCACTTCTGGATTTTGGCGGGCAAAAGTTTTGTTCGCAATCGTTGCCTGGCGCGTTCCTCCGCGCTGGCCTACACGACCTTGCTGGCCATTGTGCCTTTGTTGGCGGTGGTGTTAAGCGTGACCACCAGTCTGGTCAAAGACAAAGGAGAACAGCCGATTGAAAATATGATCAATACCTTTGTAGCGCGCGTGGCGCCGCAACTCGGATTGATTCCGAAAAATGGCGAAACCAGCGCGGCTTCCGGCGATAAAATCAAGGAGGTCGCCAAAAAAATAACCGAGTCCATTAAAAATGTGCGGAGCGGCACGTTGGGCGTCACGGGAATCATCGCGCTGGTGTTCGTCGGGATTTCTTTATTGAGCACGATCGAAGAGACCTTGAATGATATTTGGGGCGTCACGCGAGGGCGAAGCTGGTTCAATCGGGTCGTCCAATATTGGGCGGCGATTACGCTGGGGCCGCTGTTGCTGATTGTGGTTTTGGGATTAAACAGTCTTTCCTATTTGGAAAAACTGCCGTTTCTGGAGGCGCCGATTGAAGTGTTGAAAGCCGCGCCGGTTTTTTCCGGAATTGTTTTACCGTTTATTATTTTAATGGTTCTTTTTGCGCTGTTTTATCAATTGATGCCGGCGACGAAAATTCATTGGAAAGCAGCGTTGATCGGCGGAGTGGTGGCGGCGTTGTTGTGGCATTTGAATGGGCGTTTGAATGTCATTTATGTTTCGCAAGTAGTGCGCAACAGCCAGATTTATGGGAGCCTGGGGGCGTTTCCGGTTTTTTTAATCGGGCTTTATTTTTCCTGGGTAATTTTACTTTTTGGCGCACAGGTTTCTTACGCTTTCCAAAACCGGCAGGCTTATTTCCAGGAGAAACAGGCCGAAAGCGTCAACCAACGCGGCCGCGAATTTGTGGCGCTGCGGTTAATGACTTTTATCGCGCAAGGTTTTAGCCAGGGCGCTCCGCCGCCCACTGCGTTGCAAATCGCCGAAGCGCTTTCGGTGCCGAGTCGGTTGATTGCGAAGTTGCTGGAACCATTGCTCGCCACGCATTTGTTGCTGGAAATTCACGGCGAAGAAAAGGCTTATGCGCCCGCCCGCCCGCTATCTAAAATTTCTTATCAAAATATTTTGGACGCGTTGCGCGCCGGACAAGGACAGGAATTAGCCACCACCGACGAACCACTTCGAGAAACGGTGCGACGCGAATTCGAAAAAATTCAGGACGCAGAAAAAGCCACCGCTTCGGCAATGACGCTGGAAAAAATGGCGCAATCCAAGTAGGACAGGCGTCTCGCGTTTGAGCGAGAGCGGGTCTCCTCTCGCTAAGCGCTCGCCGTGCAGGCGGGACGCCTACCCTACTTTGTTCGAATTTTCATTGAGTAGGGAGACGTGTTCCTTCTTGACTCTCCACTTTGCGCTCTCGACTCTTCTTGGCCA
>JALYXC010000247.1 GCA_030947315.1 Verrucomicrobiota bacterium
GGATATTGTTTGGCGATTTCAAGTTGCAGCGCGGTTTCGGCGGCAGCGTATTCCGCAAGCGACCGGCGGACGTCGAGACGATTTAAAAGACCGGCGCTTTGGACGGCGGACGCAGAAATTTTTTCCGCATTTGCGGGAACATTTAAAGCAGGCCAGACCAACTGAATTTCATCGAGCGCGGAGGTCGGAATTCCGATGGCCGACGCGAGCGCAGTTTTACTTTCAATGACGCGACTTTCCACCGCGCGAAAGGCAATTTGCGAATTGAGCAATTCGGTTCGCGCAAAATCAACCTCCGTGCGCGAGGCGTCGCCGACCGCAAGACGTTGTTCGAGTCGCTCGACAAAATTTTTGCGAATTTCATTTTCGCGTTGGAACAATTCGACGGCGCGTTGCGCAAAAATATATTCCAATAACGCGTTGCGAACCTGACTGCGAATTTTCCAGGCCGTTTCGTAGAGCGATAATTTTGCCGCCGCGACAAGATTCGTGGCGTGGGAAATCCGATGCCGACGTTTCCCCGCTGTTTCAATCGGCAAATCAAAATTAAATCCGAGAATCCACGGCGAAAGACTTGGCTCGGCATTGAGTGCGTATTCAGGCGTAAAACTGACGGTGGGATTGGGTCGTTCGCCTGCCGTGATTGCGCCCGCTTCCGCCATTTGAATTCGCGCGCGCGCCAGTTTCAAATCAGGATGAAAATAAAACGCAGCCAGCGTGAGCAGGTTAAAATCGTATTCCTTTGCCGGCCAACTGGTGGGTGAGTTGGTTGAATTTTTTTTTACAAACTCGTGAAACTTTTCATCACCAAGCGAACGCGCGCGAAAAGATTTTTCGGTTTGAGCCGGAGAAATGGGTTGCGGCTTATATTTGGCGCAACCGGCGAGCATCGTGCAAAGAAAAATTATCAACCAACGAATCACGAAGCTATTGCATGGGAATTTGGCCGACAAATCAAGGAATAGAAGATGACAGTTCTTTAACCTGTGCATCGCGGCGTCCAGCGGCGTAGGCTTCAAATACGCGCCGGATTTCATCACGAACGCTGCGGAACATTTTTAATTTTTCCTCATCGCTGCCGGTGGCGTGAGCCGGATCGTCAAATCCCCAATGATGCCGGTTTACCTGGCCGGGAAAAATCGGGCAGGCTTGATCCGCATTTCCGCAAACCGTGATGACCGTTTCGATTTTTTGATTTAGAAATTCATTCAAATGTTTAGAGCGATGTCCCGAGATATCAATGCCGATTTCCGACATGACCTGAATTGCCAACGGATGAACATGGCCCGCAGGTTTGGATCCGGCGCTTTGCACATTTAGAATATCCCCCGCGGCCTGGCGCAAAATTCCTTCCGCCAAATGACTGCGGCAGGAATTGCCCGTGCAGAGAATTAAAACAATCGGTTTTTCAGAACTCATAAAATCAAGCATCCGCCGATTCGCAGCAACCTTTTTCTCGAACGCAACGGCAGGAAAAAACGGCGAGAGTCGCGCCAAGAATTGGACCTAAAATATAAAGCCAAAGACTTTCCAAATGCAGGGAAACCAACGCCGGAGCCAATGAACGCGCTGGATTCATGGAGGCGCCACAAATCGGACCGGCGAACATTGCTTCCAAACCAATCGTTGCTCCGATGGCAATTCCCGCCGTCATCCCTTTTTCTTTTGCGCCGGTGGAGACATTTAAAATTACCAGCATCAAAAGCCAGGTCAGAATTATTTCGAGCACGAAAGATTGCAGGGCGGAACCGGCCGGAGTTGTCGCGCCGAGCGACGGATTTTGGGGAAAAAGAAAATGCAACAAACCGCTCGCCGTGACCGCGCCAAGAATTTGGGCTGTTAAATAAGGAAAAACATCATTGAGCGGAAATCGTCTCGCGATCCAAAATCCGATGGTGACCGCGGGATTTAAATGCGCGCCAGAAATATCTCCGAACGTATAAATCATCGCCAGAACGACTAGGCCGAAAGTGAGAGCGATGCCGGCATGAGAAATCACGCCGTTGGTTTGTTGGTTGATAATAATGGCGCCCGTTCCTGCAAAAACCAGAGCGAAGGTCCCAAAGAATTCCGCGATATATTTTTTCATCGTGTTCCCATGCCGACACTTTGCATGGTTTGAAAAAGTTTGCCTTCCGTCTTGATGCTTGGCGCGATGATGATTTCTGTTTCTTGAAATTGACGAATCGTCGCGGCGCCGACGTTACCCATGCAGGTTGTAATGGCGCCGACCAAATTTTGCGAGCCGTCATCTACCGTCGCCGGGCCAAAAAGAATTTGTTTCAAAGAACCGGTGATGCCGACTTTGATTCGCGTGCCGCGCGGTAAATTCGCATGAGGCGTCGCCATGCCCCAATGATTTCCCTGTCCGGGCGCTTCCTGGGCGCGGGCGAACGCGCTTCCGACCATCACCGCATCGGAAC
>JALYXC010000275.1 GCA_030947315.1 Verrucomicrobiota bacterium
GTTCACGCCGAAAATCAAACGCGTGCGTGAATGCGAATCGAAAGAAGCGAGGACGGCTTGGTCCGGTTTATTTTTGGGCGAAAGCTTTGACATTATTTTCGAGAAACAATGGACTCTTACATTG
Source organism: Verrucomicrobiota bacterium (assembly GCA_030947315.1). Taxonomy (GTDB): domain Bacteria; phylum Verrucomicrobiota; class Verrucomicrobiia; order Limisphaerales; family CANJXF01; genus JALYXC01. The sequence continues at coordinate 125 of JALYXC010000275.1, forward strand.
GATTTGCCATTCAATTTGTGCAAGAAAAGGCACCCCGGATTCACTCAGTGGAATGGAGCCGCTTTTGATTTGTAAAAAGAGGGACTACGCTCCGGTTTAATTACCCGGAACTTTTTGGCTGGAATTTTGTTCCAGCATCGCGATGTGCTTGCTGAGTTTCGATTTGAAATTGGGATCGGAAATTTCGTGATAATATTTCAGCGCTTCCTGCCGGTCGCCTTTATTTTCCAATAAATTTCCGAGACGCCACCGCGCCGCATCCGCCCGAGATTTGGAACTGGTTTGCGCGATATAAATTTTGCCCAGCTCAATGGCTTTATCTTTTTCATCGGCGCTCAAATAAATTTTGCCGGCCAGATGCATCAATTGCTCACGACTCAAACCGCGTTTTGGATTTTCCTCGGCCTTCGATAAGTTGGGCAAAATATACGCATCGCAAATCCGCGCGGAGAGCCAGCTATCCACCGCCACATTCTGCGCCACGTCACAGAGTTCAGTGACAATGCGCAAACCGTTTTCTTGCTGCCGGGAATCGGAATTATGGATCAACTGATCTGCCATGGAAAGATGTTCGCCGATCAAGCGATAAACGGTTGGATAATCAGGCGGCGCGTCGTATTGCACTTTTAAAAGTTGCCACGGTTTTTTTTCCTGGCTGATGTCCAGAGAAGATTTGAAATCGCTTTGGCCGGATTTTTTTTCCAGATAATTAACCACCAGTTTTTTTGATTCTTGAGGAGTCAGTGGTCGCGCGGAAATTTTTTTATAAATCTGGCGCCCGCCCCAACTCGCGCCGACCAGCAAAAGCAGAGCCGTGAAAATGACAATAATTTTTTTCAACGAAATTTCTTTTGGAGTAGAATTCATTCAAACAGCCAGACGCGCCCACCCTAAAACTGGTTACGCCACTCTTTTGGATGGAGCAGAATTATTTTTATTCACCGCGCGTCCAATAAAAGCGTGTGATCGAAATGATTTTAGAAGGGCTGTAAGCCGATTTTTGTCTGCGCCGCTTGCGCGACGGAGAGAATCATTTGTCTAAGCAGCCATACCCGAAACCGTGCTTGCGCGTGGAGCGGGCCGCTCCGAAGGTTTCCTATTTGGCCTTGCACCCGATGGGGTTTTCCGTGCCCTCGCCATTGCTGGCGAAGCGGTGGTCTCTTACACCACCTTTTCACCCTTACCCGGCCCTTCCTAAAATTGTCGAACTGAAAATTATTTTTGCGAGTTGTTCGCGCTCGAATCGCTCTTAATCCGACGATTTTAGGAAGGGCTGGGCGGTTTATTTTCTGTGGCACTGTCCGTCAAAATGTATTTCGACATTCTGCCCGCGTGTATCCCATCAACGCAGAACTCGAAACGCGGAAATTTCCGAGTTCCCCGTTCCGAGTTCCGCGTTGGAGGTTACGCGGCATCGCGCCCTGCGGAGTTCGGACTTTCCTCCTCCAGCTTGCGCTGAAAGCGATTCTCCGCCCTTCCAAAATCGAGGTGACAATAACTTTATTCCGCAACGATGGCAAGCTGGGAAAATTTTCGGATTCGACAGATTACACGAAAAAGATAAATTGAGATTATGGATACCGTCGTTAACTGTTTCGATCTGAACCAGGCTCTTGGTTTTAAAACGATGCTGGAAGGCGCGGGAATTCCAGCATTTATTCCAGACGAAATTTCCGCGGGGATTGCGCCGAATCAATTTCTGACTGACAGCGGTGTTCGACTTCAAGTTGCCGAAGAAAATTTAGAAGAAGCCAAAAGAATTATCGCTTCTGTTCGTTAATCCGTCGCGGCCAAATCCATGTCGCGAGTGTAGTAAAGAATCCGCCCGCAATTCGGGCAGGTGACTAATTCCTGTTCCTGTTTGCAGGAAAGGACAATTTGCATGGGAAACTTCATGTGGCAACCGCCGCAAACGCCATGCTGAATTCCCACCACTACATTTTCACCTTTATTTTTAAGCAACCGTTCGTAGCGGGAAAGCGCGTTGGCCTCCACCGCTTCGGCCAGTTGCGCGCGATTAGCTTCCAGTTCGGACAATTCCTTTTTTAAATTTTCTTCGCGCGCGGCCAATTCGGTGATTTGCGCGTCCACCGCTTTTTTGGCTTCGGCGGCGGCTTGGGCGGCGACGGTGATTTCTTTTTGCGCAGTTTCAGCTTGTTCCATCAATTCAAGCTGCCGATCTTCCAATTTCGTGATGGCTCCCTGCGCGGTGGTAATTTCATGAGCGAGCGCTTTGAACTCTTCATTTTTTTTGGTCTGCAATTGTTGCAGCGAATATTTAGCAATTCGTTCTTTGTGCGATTCCGCTTCCAATTCCAACTCTTTGCGCTCCGTTTCGATTTGTTTGCCTTTTAATTTCGCGGCGTCCAGGCGCGCTTGCGTGGTCAATGCTTTGTTCTGCAAAAATTCCCGCTCCGGTCCCACGCGCGTCAATTCATTTTTCAGGCGAATAATATGACGATCGCGATCCTGGAGAATAAGAAGTTTTTCGATGGCCTCGAGCATGTCGTCAATAATTTTTTGCAGACATTATCGGTCAACGCAAATCAAGTCAATGCTGGTGGAAAGTTGGGATGTGATTTTGCCACAGAGCCGCCGAGGCGCAGAGAAAACAAAACTCTTGGTCTCTGTAACTCACGGGCTAACATTGAATATTTTCCGGCGAGGAAAAAAAGATTTTGAACATTTCTGGAAAATTTTACTCCAACGTTTTAACTGAATTTGTTTTGAGAAATTATGAAAATAGATAAATCGCCATTTTATGTCGGCCTGGCCGTCATTCTTTTTGCTCTAGGAAATTTTTATGCCGCTGAACAAAAATCCGCGCCGTCGTCGGATTCAACTCAGCCCCTGGCCAAATCGCCGGCGGTGGATTTGGCGCGCCAATTAAATCAGGCTTTCATCGAAGTGGCCGATACGGTTTCGCCGGCCGTCGTTGTCATTTCCGTCGTGCAAAAACAAAACGCCCAGATGATGGATGACCAGGAAGGAAATCCATTTTGGGACATGCTTCCGCCCGATATTCGCAAACGGTTTTTTGAAGAATATGGACGGCGCGATCGCGGAAATGGCAGAAATGTGGTTCCTATTCCGCGGCCGCGCGCGCAGGTTGGTCGCGGCTCGGGCATTGTCATCAGTGAAGATGGTTACATTTTGACCAATAATCACGTGGTCGAAAATGCGGAAAAAATCACCGTTCGTTTTAAAGACAGCAGAGAATACACCGCTGAAATCAAAGGGCGCGATCCGCAATCAGATATCGCGGTCATTAAAATTAAAAATGTAAAAAATTTAGCTCACGCCAAGCTGGGAGATTCGGCGGCGGCGCGCGTCGGCGAATTCGTTTTGGCGATCGGGGCGCCTTTTGATTTGAATTACAGTGTCACCGTCGGGCATATCAGCGCCAAAGGCCGTTCCTTCGGGCGTGAATTCGGCGCTAATGCGGACCAGGATTTTATTCAAACTGACGCGAGCATTAATCCGGGCAACAGCGGCGGGCCATTGGTTAATCTTTATGGTGAAGTCGTGGGAATCAATTCGATGATCCGCGGGATTGGCACCGGCATCGGTTTTGCGGTTCCCATTAATCTCGCTAAACGAGTTTCGGATCACTTGATTAAAGACGGAAAATTTACCCGGTCGCGGATTGGTGTGGCCATTGGCGATTTGCGCGAGTTCCAGGATTATAAAAATCAGGCGCCAAATTTGGAAGATGGCGTCGTCATTTCTGAAATTCTGCCCGATGCGCCCGCTGCAAAATCAGAATTGAAAGCGGGAGATATTGTCACGTCGGTGGATGGCCGGCCGGTAAAAACTTCGCGCGAATTGAAAGAGGAAATTGCCTACAAAAAAGTCGGCGAAACCGTGACGCTTGATGTCGTGCGGCTGCAAGCGGCGGGCAAATCGAAAAATCTAAAAGTCAAAGTGAAGACCGACGCCTTTCCCGATGAGGAAGAAAGCGCCAGCGGCAAAAAAAGTCGAGCGACCGACAATGGCGAGTCCTCCAATTTGGGCTTGACGGTAAAATCGTTGACCAAAGAGTTGGCCGATGAATTTGGCGTGGACATGAGCGCCGGCGTCATCGTCACCAGCGTCGAAGCCAATAGCGCGGCTGATGAAAAAGGAATTAAAGCGGGCGATATTATTACTGAAGTCAATCGGAGCAGTGTTTCCAATCTCAAACAATTCCGCGACGCCATTAAAGCCGCCGATCCAAAAAAAGGTGTCGTTATTAATTTCACCAGCAAGGGAACCAGCCGCTTCACCGTTCTCAAAGAAGAATAAAAAATCAGAATTATTTTCGACTGTGGGAATGCGCTGGAAATTTTCCGGCGCATTTTTTTTGAAATTTATTTACGACCTTGGTTGAAGATGGAATCCAAAAAAGCGAAGAATTAACCAGCCGTTAAAATTGACAACTACTTTTGAAAATTTACTTGGCTCCTTTGGACATTATTACAGTAGGAACCGTTCGGCAGAGGATTTTAAAGTCCAGCCATAACGACCAGTTATCAATGTATTCCAAATCCAAACGCACCCAATCCTGGAAATCGGTCACTTGATTGCGGCCGCTGACCTGCCACAAACAAGTTATTCCTGGTTTGACACATAAACGGCGGCGGTGAGCAAAATCATCAAACCGCTTTACTTCTTCAACAGGCAACGGACGAGGACCGACCAGACTCATTTCACCACGCATCACATTGAAAAGTTGAAGCAATTCGTCAATGCTATATTTGCGCAGCGTTCTTCCCACCGGCGTAATTCGAGGATCATTTGTAACTTTAAAAACCGGACCGGACATTTCGTTCATCGCCGCCAACTCATGTTTGCGTTGTTCGGCGTTGGTCACCATGGAACGGAATTTATACATCATAAAGGGCTGGCCGTTTAAACCGCTCCGAAGTTGTTTGAACAAAATTGGACCGGGGGAACTGAACTTGATCCAAAGAGCGACAACCAACAACAAAGGCGACAGTAAAATCAATAAAAGTACAGCACTGGTGAAATCAATAATTTGCTTGACCACACCTTGCCAGCAGGCTTCGGGGCCGGAATGAAAAACCAGCACCGGCCATCCATAAAAATCGTCGAGGCTCGTGCGGGAAACCTGCGTTTTAAAAAAATCAGCAATGAGCAATGCTTCCACTCCTTCCAATTCACAGGCTTGAATCGCTTTTTCGACCTGACCAAAATAAGTGTGATCGGCATTGATAATAACGCTGTTGATCGAATGCTCATGCAAAAAATGAACCAATTGATCAATCGAAATTTCGTTCAGATCCAGCGCTTGGACAATTTCGATTTCCTCTTGCGCGCCCGCTTTAATTTCGAAGCTCAATCGGGTCGTATCTTCTTTAGCGCCAATTAAAATTAGCCGTTTTCTGAGCTGAGAAAGACCGAATTTGGTCTTGTAACCCCAGCGGACTAATTCTTCTTTTAAAAATACCAATCCAATACTGATGATCGCAAAGAGGATAATCACTGCGCGGGCAATTTCCTGGCTGCGAAACAAAAAAATGGCCAGAATCATGACAATGGCCGTCCAAGACGCGGATTTTGCCAGTATCCAGAAAGTTTCCCGATGCGAAAATAAAATCGGCCTTTTGTAAAACCCTTCCGCTTCCAACATAAGCGGAGCTAAGGGAATAATGATAAAATAAAGCGGAAGATAACTGCTAAAAGGTTTGATCTCCGCGGACAGAATTTTTTGTAACGAATCGCCAATCAACGGAATCCAGCCGACATAATTTTCCAGATTCATCGTTCCCCGGACCCAATAGGCGAGCCAAAAGCTCAGACCAAAAAGAGTCGCGTCAAGCAATTGATGGCTTTGTCGGCGTAATTGACGGTCGCGGCGCAACATGGTTC
>JALYXC010000342.1 GCA_030947315.1 Verrucomicrobiota bacterium
AATCGCTCCGCTCCACGATGGCGCGCGGCGAAAAAATAGTTTGCAGCGCGCTTACAATCAGAGCTTTGCGCTGTTCCATTCCGAGCGCGGAAATTTGCAGGACAAGAATATCTTCGTATTTGTCCACCATGAGGCCGCTTAGAAAATCGCTCTCTGCATTGACCACGCGAAAAGAAGTTGCGTTGGGCAAAAATCGTTGGCGCACGGCTAGCGCGGCCCGAATCCGTTGCTCAAAAAAACTTTGATCAATTTCAACGCGTTCCGTCGCGATTACGCGAACGTTGATTTTCGATTTTGAATTATAAAAACCGACGCCCAGAAAACGTTGGCGATGATCTTTGATTTGAACGAGCTCGCCATCTTTGGCCGGTTGCGTCAGTCGCAAATGAGAACCGTGAAAAATCCAGGGATGCCCGCCTAAAACGCGATCCGCTTCGCCCGGTCGAAGTAAAACAGTTGGCAACGATTCCATAATTTAGAATGTTACCAGCGCCACCAAGCCAGCCTGAAAAACTACGGCTTGATCAAGCGATAAAATCGGTTTCCGGTCGGGGGATTGACAATAATATATTTGATGACGCCGTTATCGAGGACAGTTTCCAAGGGCGGGGTCCAGTTGGCCGAGTTCAAGTCACTGTTTTGTTGAAGCGCGAAACCTGTCGAAGGCGAGGGCCACGAGACCACCGCAGTATTTGTGCTGGTAAGAGTAATCGTCAACAACGGCGCGCCGGGCGTTTGCACTGCAACTAGCGACCAGAAACCGCCGACGAGTGAAAAATTTCCGCCCGTCATTGGTTGTTGACTTGCGTCTGGCTGGCCGATGGTGCCGCTCAATGAATAAGTTCCACCCGCGCTCGAACCGCCACCCCCATCAATGGTGAACCAGTCTATGGAATAACTTTGCGCAGGGAGAGAAGAGACCGCGCCGGGTCCGAGCATCAAGATGGCGAGGAAAACGAGCCAGAGTTTCATATCATCCTTTTTTTGTTGTTATCGGCTCGTGGTTTGTTGTTCAACGATTCGCTCTAGTTTTTCCAAACGTTGTTTGAGCAGGTCAATCTCACTGTCCTTCTCCTTCAACTTGTCGTTTAGCTTTTCGTTCAACCCTTGAATTGCCGCCAGTGCCACGCCGTCGGCATCGACGGTGGCGATATGTTTGTCGTCGGGGCCGACGCCGAAAGCGGCGTAGAAATCCTGCGCCATCGGCCCGAGATGGCGCGTGGCGGAGTCTTGCTTGTAGCTCCATTTCGAGAGGGGCAGGGAGACGACTTTGTCGAAGACTTCGCGCGAATTCAGCGGCTCAAATTTTTCCTTGATGTGGCGGTCGCTCGCGCTCACGAAGGTTCCGTTGACCGTGAGGCCGCCCGCCGTGAGCGTCATGGCCCGGGTGCCTCCCGCGCCGGGGTCATTTTCGGCGTCGCTATGGATGCCGTTGATGAACCAGGAAAAGCGCGTGTTGGAGCGCGCATAGAGTGTGGCCGTCTGGACGCCCATGCCAAAGCCGGTGCCGTAGAAGTTCACCATTTGGCGAGTGGCAGTGCCGAAGTTCAGAGTGCCGGAAATAGTCTCGCTGCCGTTGATGTCCAGCGCAGTAGCCGGGTTGTTCTTGTTGATGCCCACGCCGCCGGAGGCGCGGATGAGGAACTGGTCGGAGGCCGCGGAGCTAAAGTCGGCATTCTGAGAGTCCGCCCAGACGAAAGCTCCTTGATGAAGTGCTTTGGCTTGAAGGCCGGCGGCGAAACTATAGCTTCCCGCAGCCGTATTAAGAAACCCGCCGGGCACGGTGGCACGCCGCGCATTCGGGCCGATGGTGTTGCCCGCTCCGCCCCCAATGGTGGAAGCCTCCGCGTTCGTTCCGATGGTGTTCACGTCACCCCCACTGATCGTGCAGTCGGCAGCATTCGTCTGAATGGTGTTGAAAGAACCAAAGGCGATTCCCGAATCCGATGCGCCGAACTGGATATTGTTGGCCTGGCCTCCGCCAATCGTCGAAGTCCCTGCGGTGGTCTGGACGGTGTTGTTGAGGCCTCCGCCAATCGTCGTGAAATTAGCATTGGTCTGGATGGTGTTGGCAGAACCTCCGCCAATCGTCGCGTATGCCCCGCTGTTAATGTTCTGATTGCCGCCTCCAATCGTCGCGCCGGTGGCGTTCGTCTGGATGATGTTTAGAGCGCCTCCTCCGATGGCCGAGTTGTCCGCGTTCATCTGGATGGTATTCCCGTAGCCGCCAGCGATGTTCGCGAACTTCGCCGAAACCCGGTTGGGAAAGGGACCGTAAAAAACATAGCCAGCACCCTGGTCCACATAATAGCCGCCCATCCCACCGCCTCCAATAAATGAGCCGAGCACTCCTGCATCCGCAGCATTGATCGACGAGCCGCCAATCACGTTCGGGGCGTTGGAGTAAATAACAGTATAGCCGGGACCGGAGTTGGTAATTGTTAATACCGGCTCCAGCCGCAAAGCCCGCTGGCCGTTGGCCTTTAATTCCAAAGGCTGATTATCCGTGGTGCCAAGAAAATTCACGCCCGCAGTCGTGCCCGCGTTGCCGCCGAGTTTCCAGAAGCTGGAAGCACTTAACCCGCCGAGCGTCAGGTTGGTCAATCCGCCACCGTCGCCGCTAAAAGAGCCGTTGAAGACATTGGCCGCATTATTGATCGTGACTGGACTAGTGTAGGCGCCCGCCAGTTGGCCGCTTCCAATAGTGCCCGTAAAATTCGCCGCGCGAATGGCGTAGGGCGTGGCCGTGACTTTCTGGCGGGGCGTCAAGGTCGTGAACGGTCCGAGAGTGGTGCGGGCGTCCACTTGCACCCAGCGGTCCGCTCCATCAAAGGCCGCCGTTCCAAAATCAATCGGCGCGGTGAACAGGCCATTAGTCACGTTAATGACAATGCTGGCAGGCGTGGCCGTCGCGACCTGCGTGCCGCCGCTGAGCGCATTCCAAAGCGTGAATTGAAATTCGATAGCGCCGTTGGCGGGCGCTCCATTGTCAGTGAACCGGCCCTGGTATGTGAAAGCCGTGCCTTGAGCGAAAAGGGTTGAGAATTGAAGGTTGAGAGTGGAGAACAAAGCCAGCGTGAAGACGAACAACTTGGTTTTCATAATTTAATTCCGTCGGCCGTAAGTATTGAGTTCATAGCGTTCTTCAAGATTGCCAATTCACGGCTAACGAACCGCCAATGTTGGAGACAGAACGAGCGTATTCCTCAGCGCAATAAAAGACAAGGATTATTTTGCAAACCGTCTGCCTCCGTTGACAACTTTTTTTTAGGAGACTATACAAACTTCCATGAGGAGTTTTTTCCTGGTGATTCTAGCGGTTATGTTCGCTTTTTCTTTGCAGGCGGATACGCGCGGGATTGGTCCTGATCTTATTATTATCAATGCCAACATTCACACGCTGGACACCAACAAACCAACCGCCGCCGCGGTGGCCATTTTGGGAAATAAAATTAGCGCAATCGGTTCCACGCAGGAAATTCACGCGCTGGCCGGTCGCGAAACTCGCGTGATTGATGCGAATGGAAAATTGGTTTTGCCCGGATTCAATGATGCGCATGTTCATTTTCTGATGGGCGGATTTTCGCTGGCCAATATTGATTTGCGCGACGCGAAATCGCCGCAGGAATTTGCCAAACGTCTGGGCGATTTCGCCAAAAAAATTCCGAAAGGGCAATGGATTATTGGCGGAGATTGGGATCACGAAAAATGGCCCGGCACACCGTTGCCCACAAAAAAAATGGTGGACGCTCTCACGCCGGATAATCCGATTTTTGTTAATCGCACGGACGGACACATGGCGCTGGCCAACAGTCTGGCTCTCAAACTCGCCGGCGTCACCAAAGTGACAAAAAATATTCCCGGCGGTTTGATTGTGCGCGATCCCAATACCGGCGAAGCGACGGGAATTTTTAAAGATGCGGCCATGGATTTGGTGGAGCGCGTCATTCCCGAAAAAAGTCGCGCGGAAAAATTAGTCGCTGCGAAAGCTGCCACGGAACACGCCGCGAAATTCGGAGTGACGAGCGCGCAGGATATGTCAGCCGATAATGACATTGAACTTTATCAAGGCATGTCGGAACGCGGCGAATTGAAAACGCGCATTTACGCCGTCAGTTCAATTATGAATTGGGAGCGTCGAGTGAAAGAAGTTTCGCGCGCTCAATCTGGAAATGATCGAGTCCGCGTGGGCGGATTCAAAGGTTTTGCCGATGGCAGCCTCGGTTCAACCACCGCTTATTTTTTTGAACCGTACCGCGACGCGCCCAAAACACGCGGTTTGCTCGGCAGCCAAATGTTTCCCGAAGGCGCAATGCTCACGCGCGTTTTGGGCGCGGACCAGGCCGGGTGGCAAATTATGATTCACGCTATTGGCGATCAGGCGAACGAACAAATTTTAAATATTTACAAAACTGTGGCCGACAAAAATGGCGAACGTGATCGCCGTTTTCGCATCGAACATGCGCAACATCTTCGCACTAATGAAATTGCGCGTTTCGCCAGTCAAAAGGTCATCGCTTCGATGCAGCCGTTTCACGCCATTGACGATGGGCGTTGGTGCGAAAAACGGATCGGCCACGAGCGAAGTAAAACCACTTACGCTTTTCGTTCG
>JALYXC010000400.1 GCA_030947315.1 Verrucomicrobiota bacterium
CCATGTGATCGCTGCCGCCGCCAACGATCAGACCGTGATCGAACCACGTCCGGAGCGGCATAAACCATTTCATGCGGCGCTCACCGAGAGTTTGCAAAAGGCTCGCGCCATCTTTGTAAATCCAGGCTGGCTGCATATCGGCGGCAATGCGCATTTGTTGACATCTTAACAAATTTTCTTTGGAAGTAAAATTGCCGTGAGTGACGAGAAACCGGCGATTTTGAATTGGAATTTTCTGCGCAATTTTTTCGTAACAATCGAGCAAAATATCCATCGCCGCTTCACCCGTGCAATGGGCGGTCAATTGCCAGCCCTTTTTGGCGGCCTGAAGATAAAGCGGATTTAAAATTTCCGGTGGCACATTGAGCACGCCGCGATAATTCGGATCTGTGATTTGATAAATATCATTTGTGCCCCACGGTTCGCGCATGTAGGCGGTGCCGATCAACACGCCGCCGTCGAGCAAAACTTTAAGGGGACCGATACGCACCCAATCATCGCCGACGCCAGTGGGGCCGTAGTTGGAAATTAAGTTTTGAGTTTTGAGTTTTGAGTTTTGAGTTTGATTTGTTCCGTAAGTCAGTTCCTTCAGTTTTTTCAGCGCTTCCTCCAGAGTTTTTGGAACCGGCTCCATCATGCGTGTGCAATTAATTCGCACAGTGAGCTCCTCCGATTTTTCCAAGTCTCGAAATAAATCAATCGCGGAAAAATCCGCGCGCCGTTCCCCAATGCTCGTAATGCCTTGCTGATTGTAAAGATGATACAACTTTTTGAGCGACTCGCGCTGCTCTTGCATAGTCGGCTCTCGCGCCGAGATTGCGCCTTTCAATAACTGCGCCGCATTCCGCAAAACACCAGTGGGTTCGCCGGTTTTTGCATCTTTGACAATTTCGCCCGGCGAAGGATTGGGCGTGTCGCGAGTGATTTTAGAAATTTCCAGCGCCTTGGAATTAACAATGGAGACGGGGCCGGAATTCCAAAGCACTGGATTATTCGGCGCGGCTTCGTCCAGTTCGCTTTTGGTGGGTAAACGATTTTCCAGCAGGCGCGTCGCGTAAACTCGTTCTAAAATAATCCAACTGCCGGACGGTTTTCTTTGGGCTTGATCGCGAATCCATTTTTGCGCTTCGGCGATGGAATGAATCAGTGGCGCGCCACCTTGGAGTTGGCTGATGGAAGCTTTGTAGGAATGAACATGACTATCGTAAAGCCCCGGCATGACAGTTTTTCCATGAGCATTGATGAGGCGCGTTTTGCGGCCGATGTAAGCGGAAATTGTTTTCTCTTTTCCGACGGCAATAATTTTGTCGCCCCGAATCGCGACGGAATTGGCGATAGAAAAATTGGTGTCCACCGTGAGGATATGGGCATTTTGAATGACGAAATCAGCCGGTGCCGTCACGGAAGAAGAGCGCGGCAAATCTGATTTACAATTCAAACCCAATAAAAACGCAACGGCGCAGAAAAGCTTAAAAACTACTTTCATCAAACGAATATTTTTCAGCACTTCAGTTGGGGACTATTTACGCAAAACAGGCTTAATCAATAAAATAACAAAGTAAACGCCAAATGAGAAAGAATCAGGAAAGCATGAAATAACGAAAAAAATAAATTTCATCTTTCCTCCTGCTTTCCTGTTTTTACGGATTTATTCTTTGCTCTCCCACATTAGAAATATCGTCTCGGCAAATCAAATGCGGCGAGGCGAAAGTGTCAAATAAATCTGCGCGGGCCGCGCGGATGGGGCCGCCGACCAATCGAAAGCGCAGTCAACTACTTTACGCATTTGCCTAAACCACCATTGCGATCGGCTCAAACGGCGTTGCTTGGGCGTGGTGAACCGTGTTGTTATTGCGGTGTTGAACTCTAATTCCATTTGTTTTTTATTCATGCCCGCCAATTTACGCACTGCGGTTAGACAAAGGCTGTCCAAGCTAAACATTATTAAAACCCGAAAGTTGAATGCTGGCAGAAAGAACATTCTAAAAAACCAATTTTGTTGATTACTCGAAAAATTTTTGTTTAGAGTCCCGCGAATGAAATCTCCTGGCGACTGCCCGCCTCAAAATCAAACCGTTCTCAATTGGGTCAGCGAAATTGCCAGGCTAGTCCAACCGGAAAAAATCTTTTGGTGCAACGGTTCGGAATTGGAAAAAGCCGAGTTGACGAAAGAGGCCATTGCCCAAAAAATTTTAATCGAACTGAACCAGGAAAAACTTCCGGGCTGTTATTATCATCGCTCCAATCCCAACGATGTGGCGCGCGTCGAACAATGCACCTTTATCTGCAGTCCGACGCAGGAGGAAGCTGGGCCGACAAATAATTGGGCGGCGCCGCGCGAAATGTACGCGAAATTGCGCGGCCTTTGCCAAGGAGGAATGCGCGGCAAAACGCTGTATGTTGTTCCGTATTTAATGGGGTCGCCCGGTTCGCCCATGACCAAAGTCGGCATTGAAATTACTGATTCGATTTATGTCGTATTGAGCATGCGGATCATGACGCGGATGGGAACGATCGCATACGAACAATTGGGCGACAGCGACGATTTTAATCGCGGATTGCATTGCATGTTGGACATGAATCCGGAGCGGCGTTACATCGCGCATTTTCCGCAGGACAACACCGTCATTTCGGTCGGCTCAAATTACGGTGGGAATGTTTTGCTCGGCAAAAAATGTCTGGCTCTGCGCATCGGTTCTTATCTGGGCCGCAAAGAAGGCTGGCTGGCCGAGCATATGTTAATTCTCGGAGTCGAATCGCCAACCGGCGAAAAAACTTATGTCACGGCGGCTTTTCCGAGTCAGTGCGGCAAAACGAACTTCGCGATGATGATTCCGCCAAAACATTTTCACGGCTGGAAAATTTGGACTGTTGGCGATGATATCGCATGGATGAAACCCGGCGCGGATGGACGACTCTACGCCATCAATCCTGAAGCGGGATATTTTGGCGTGGCTCCCGGAACTAATTGCGAAACGAACCCGAACGCGATGGAAACTATTTCGCGCGACACGATTTTTACCAACGTCGCGCTCACGCCGGACCTTGATGTCTGGTGGGAAGGAAAAACCAAAACGCCACCGCCGGAACTGACCGATTGGAAAGGAAATCGCTGGACGCCTCAATCCAAAGAAAAAGCCGCGCATCCCAACAGCCGTTTCGCTGCGCCGATGCAAAACAATCCGATGCTCGCGCCTGAAGCACACGATCCGAACGGCGTGCCGATTAGCGCGATTATTTTTGGCGGACGCCGCGCCACCACGATTCCGTTGGTTTATGGCGCCTTCAACTGGATTCATGGCGTCTATGTCGGCGCGACGATGAGTTCGGAGACACCCGCCGCCGCGACTGGTGCCGTCGGACAAGTGCGCCGCGATCCAATGGCGATGCTGCCGTTTTGCGGTTATAACATGGGCGATTATTTTCATCACTGGTTGAAGATGCGGAAATTGATTAAAATTCCGCCGCGAATTTTTCATGTGAATTGGTTTCGCAAAGATGAAAGCGGGAATTTTTTTTGGCCTGGTTTCAGCGAAAATATGCGGGTTTTAAAATGGATTGTGGATCGTTGTCACGGGCGCGCTGATGCCACCGAAACGCCTCTGGGCTGGGTGCCGGGCCCGCGCAATTTTGATTTGGACGGACTCCAGAATTTTGACGAGGAACGATTAAATAAAGCGCAAGGCATCAACCTGGAAGATTGGAAACGGGAAGTGCTTTTACAGGATGAACTTTTCGTAAAACTTTACGCGCATTTGCCCAAGGAATTGATTTTCCAGCGCGAACTTCTCGTGTCGCGTTTGTAAATGTTCTCCAACTTTATGCAAACGCAGCTTCGTAGAGCTTCACGAAATCGGCCTGCGCGATGGGGCGCGGATTGAATTGAGCGGTCCATTGCCGCGCCGCTTCTTCGGCAAGCATGGGAATGTTCGAATGTTTAATTCCGTAAGCCGCCAATCCGCGCGGCATTTCCGCCAGATCCAAAAATAATTTTAATTTGGCAATCAGAACGTCGCAATCATCCGCCGAGTCTGCATACATTTTTTTCACGTCGGGCGATTCGGCATTGAACTGAATCACATGCGGCAACATCATTCCGACGGCTTCTCCGTGGACGATTCCAAAATGTGCGGTTAATGGATTGGCCGCCGCGTGCGCTGCGCCTAACATGCTGTTTTCAATAGCCGTCCCCGCCCAAGCTGCGCCGAGCAGCATATTTCCTCGCGCTTCTAGATCGGTAGGTTTGTTTAAAACGCGCGGAAAATTTTCCACAAGAAGTTTGAAAGCTTCGCGCGAATAAAGCAGCGAGAGCGGATTTCGTTTTTTTGTCACGGCCGTTTCCAGCGCATGAGCCAGAGCATCAATGCCAGTGCAAGCCGCCACGGAACGCGGCTGCGAAAGAGTGAGGGAAGGATCAAGCAACGCAATTCTCGCCGCGGCTTTCGGATCGCCGCAGGCCATTTTTTGATGCGTTTGTTCATCGGCAATCAGCGCGAAGGATTGACATTCGCTGCCCGTTCCCGCCGTGGTCGGAATCGCGATGAGCGGCCACATTTCTTTTTTCGCTTTGCCAATCCCGCAATAATCCTGCATGCGCCCGCCATTGGTCAGCAGAAAATTGCAGCCTTAGGCCGTGTCCATCGCGCTGCCGCCGCCTAAACCAATGATCGCATTGAGGCCGGAGTTTTTGGCAGTTTGCAAACACGCTTCCACATCATTCGTCGTCGGATTTTCTCGAACCTGATCGAATAAAACGATTTTGATTTTTGCGGCGGCCAAAATATTTTGCACGCGTTCGGCGTGACCCGCTTTGACAATTCCCGCATCGGTCACAAGAAAAACTTTTTTCGCGCCGAGTTCGTGCGCCAAGTCGCCCAGCCGTTCCACGCTGTTCACGCCGAAAATCAAACGCATGCGTGAATGCGAATCGAAAGAAGCGAGGACGGCTTGGTCCGGTTTATTTTTGGGCGAAAGCTTTGACATTATTTTCGAGAAACAATGGACTCTCACATTGGATTTGCCATTCAATTTGTGCGAAAAAAGGCACCCCGGATTCACTCAGTGGAATGGAGCCGCTTTTGATTTGTAAAAAGAGGGACTACGCTCCGGTTTAATTACCCGGAACTTTTTGGCTGGAATTTTGTTCCAGCATGGCGATGTGTTTGCT
>JALYXC010000404.1 GCA_030947315.1 Verrucomicrobiota bacterium
AGCAAACAAATCCGCAAAAAAATTGCCAAACGCATTAAGCTGCTTTCAGCCTTTCACGCCTCGAAAGGCCGGCCCGAATGGATGATTCTCACAGTGCTGCCGGTGATTCCGCCCGATTTGCGCCCGCTCGTGCCGCTGGAAGGCGGACGTTTTGCGACATCCGATTTGAATGATCTTTATCGGCGCGTGATCAATCGCAATAATCGCTTGAAAAATTTGCTCCAGCTCAAAACGCCGGAAGTTATTATTCGCAACGAAAAACGAATGTTGCAGGAAGCGGTGGACGCGTTGTTCGACAATGGTCGTCACGGACGCGCTGTCACAGGCGCAGGCAATCGCTCACTGAAATCTTTGAGCGATATGCTTAAAGGAAAAAGCGGCCGGTTCCGCCAAAATTTGTTGGGCAAACGCGTCGATTATTCCGGCCGTTCCGTCATCGTCATCGGGCCAGAATTAAAACTGCATCAATGCGGTTTGCCGAAAAAAATGGCGCTCGTTTTATTCGAGCCATTTATTATTCGGCGGTTGAAAGAATTGGGTTACGTGCATACCGTGCGGTCGGCCAAAAAGATGATCGAACGCCAGTCGCCTGAAGTTTGGGATATTCTCGAAGAAGTCACTAAAGGCCATCCGGTATTACTCAATCGCGCCCCGACGTTGCATCGTCTTTCCATTCAAGCCTTTGAGCCGATTCTGATTGAAGGCGAAGCAATCCGAATTCATCCGTTGGTTTGCACCGCGTATAACGCCGATTTCGATGGCGACCAAATGGCCGTGCATGTTCCGCTTTCCGTCGAAGCGCAAATGGAAGCGCGGCTTTTGATGATGGCGCCGAACAATATTTTTTCGCCATCCAGCGGCAAGCCGATTATGACGCCGACGCAGGATATTACGCTGGGCTGTTATTATTTGACTGCGGAACCGCGCAAAATTGGCCACGCCAAAGATGCGCGTCTGAAATTATTTGGTTCAAAAAGTGAAGTGATTTTTGCCCATGCCGACGGCGCGGTGAAAATTCATGAACGCATTAAACTGGCCAATCCGGATTTCGGCCGCAAAACTATTTTTGGAAATGCAGATTTAAAAGTGATCGAGACGACCGTCGGCCGCGTGATTTTCAGCGAAATCTGGCCCGATGAAATGGGCTTCCCTAATATCGTCGCCGGCAAAACACAACTCGGAAATTTGATCTGGCATTGCTACAAAATTTGCGGCCAGGACAAAACCGTCGTCACTCTCGATAAGTTAAAAGAAGCGGGCTTCCGCGAAGCTACTCGCGCCGGTGTTTCCATCGGAATTGATGACATGATTATTCCGAAAGAAAAAAATCAGGAAATTGATTTGGCGCAAAAACAAATTGCAGATGTTGAAAAACAATATCGCAAAGGCGTCATTACACCTGGCGAACGCTACAACAAAATTATTGATATCTGGACTCATGCGACCGATCAGATTTCCGGCGTCATGCTCAAAACGTTCGATCAAAATCATGGCAAACAGGAATACAATTCCATTTCGTTAATGGTGGATTCCGGCGCGCGCGGCAACAAGCAGCAAGTTCGCCAGCTCGCCGGATTGCGCGGACTCATGGCCAAGCCGTCCGGGGATATTATTGAAAAACCAATTCTCTCTAATTTTCGCGAAGGCTTGACGGTTCTGGAATATTTTATTTCCACTCACGGCGCGCGCAAAGGTCTGGCTGACACCGCGCTAAAAACCGCTGATTCCGGCTACATGACGCGCAAGTTGGTGGACGTTTCTCAGGACGTCATCATCCGGCAACAGGATTGCGGCACGACCAATGGCATTTGGGTTATTCCTGTTTATGAAGGCGAAGACGAAGTTGTGAAATTAAGCGAGCGGCTGATTGGCCGTTATTCCTGCGACGACATTATTGATCCGGCTGATCTCAAAAAAGTTTTAGTCAAGGCCAATGAAGAAATTGACGAAATCAAAGGTAAGCAAATTGATAATTCCGGCATCGAACGCGTTAAGATTCGTTCCGTGCTCACCTGCGAAAGCCGCCAGGGAATTTGCATGCATTGTTATGGGCGAAATCTCGCCACGGGCGTCCGCGTGAAAATCGGCGAAGCGGTGGGAATCATCGCTGCGCAATCCATCGGCGAACCAGGCACGCAATTAACCATGCGCACCTTCCACATTGGCGGCACGGCCTCCGGCGTTTTCAAGCAGCCGCAAATCAAAGCCAAGCATGACGGTATTTTGCAATACAACGATTTGCGATTAGTGCCGCTCGAAGAAGGCAAAAATATCGTGCTCAACAAAAATGGTTCCGTCTCCATTCGCGCCGAAGATGGCCGCGAGCTGGAAAACCACACCATTGTGATCGGTTCCATTATTTATATCGCTCACGGCGGCAAAGTAAAAAAAGGCCAGACCTTCGTCGAATGGGATCCGTACAACGTGCCCATTCTTTCCGAAAAAGCCGGCAAAATTAAATTCCACGACATCATTGAAGGCGTCACTATGAAACAAGTGATGGACGAAACCACCGGCCAGGAAGCAATGGTGATTATCGAACACAAAGAAGATTTACATCCGCAAATTGTCATCTTGAACGACAAAAATGAACCGCTCGCCAATTATCCAATTCCCAGCGGCGCGCACGTTGTGGTTGTTGAAGGCGATAAAATCGTCGCGGGAACGTTGATGGCCAAAACGCCCCGCAAAACTTCCAAGACCAAAGATATTACCGGCGGTTTGCCGCGCGTGGCCGAATTATTTGAAGCGCGCCGTCCCAAAGACGCATCAGAAATTTCCAAGATTGATGGCATGGTTGATTTCGGCGCCAGTGTCCGCGGAAAACGTTGTGTTGTTATTAAAGATGCTCAAACCAATGTTGAAGAAGAACATCTCATTCCCATTGGCAAACACGTGATTGTTTTCAAAGGCGACTTTGTCAAGAAAGGCCAGCAACTTACCGAAGGGCCGGTCGATCCGCATGAAATTCTGGAAATTTCCGGGCCGCAGGAATTGCAGGAACACTTGGTCAATGAAGTGCAGGAAGTTTATCGTTTGCAAGGCGTGACGATTAATGACAAGCACATTGAAATTATCGTGCGCCAGATGTTGCGCAAAATTCGCATTACCGAACCAGGCGACACCTTGTTCCTCTGGGGCGAACAAATTGATAAAATTGAATTCGACAACGAAAATAAACGTGTCGAAAAAATGGGCGGCAAACCGGCCGAAGCGTCGCCGGTCCTGCTCGGAATCACGAAAGCCTCTTTGGAAACAGAAAGTTTTCTGAGCGCCGCGTCGTTCCAGGATACGACTCGCGTTTTGACCGACGCCGCCACCACTTCGCGCGTGGATTATCTGCGCGGGTTCAAGGAAAACGTTATTATGGGGCACATCATTCCGGCCGGCACCGGTTACAATTATCATCGGAACCTCGAACTCAAACCGACTGTTGAACCGTTGCCAGAAGAAGAACCCGCGCCCTTGGAAGAACAACCTTTGGCCGGTTAATGTAAAGGGCAGGTGTCTCGCACGCCCAGCGAACGCTTCAGCGCGAGTTGAGAATGCGCCGCTGGTTTTTGCCGAATGGCTCGGATGGTCTAATTTATTTTCGTGAACGAAAATTTTTCCGATGCCGCTTTGGTTTTGATTGGGCACGGTTCAACCTTGAATGCCGCTTCAGCCGCGCTGACTTATCAACACGCTGATGAATTCCGCCGCCGGAAAATTTTCGGGCAAGTGCAGGAAAGTTTTTGGAAACAGGAACCGTATCTGTCCCAGGTTTTGCGCGGCATTTTTGCGCCTCGAGTTTTTATCGTGCCGCTATTTATCAGCGAAGGTTATTTCACCCAGGAAGTTATTCCGCGCGAACTTGGATTCAAAGT
The DNA here is from genome assembly GCA_030947315.1 of Verrucomicrobiota bacterium. GTDB lineage: Bacteria > Verrucomicrobiota > Verrucomicrobiia > Limisphaerales > CANJXF01 > JALYXC01. Next base: position 3,867 of record JALYXC010000404.1, read on the forward strand.
TTCGAGCCCAAACTATAAAACCCAAAGTTTTCCACTCATTGAAAAGCGCGGCGAACAAATTTTATTTTACGGCGGCCCGGTCGGAACTCACGAAAGCATGACTGCTGTTTTGCTCGCGCGCGCGCAGGAAGTGGTCGAAAAATTTCCTTTTCCGCGCGCGCCCAGGCCGCAGGAAACGGCGCTGTTCATCGCTGGACACGGCACCGGCCACAATGAAAACTCGCGCAAGGCCATTGAGCGTCAGGTCGAATTAATTCGCGCCAGAAATATTTACGTCGAAGTTTTTCCGGTGTTCATGGAAGAAGAGCCGCGCATTGGCGACTGTTACAAAATGGCTTCCACAAAAAATATTATCATGGTGCCCTTTTTCATCAGTGACGGTCTGCATTCTTACGAAGAGATTCCCGTCATGCTCGGCGAACCGGAAAAATTAGTGCAGGAACGATTTAAAAACGGCCAGCCGACCTGGCGCAATCCGACTGAAAAAAACGGCAAACGACTTTGGTATTCAGCCAGTGTTGGCAATGAACCACATTTGGCCGAAGTCATTTTGGAAAGAGTCAGAGAAATGGCAAATGACGAACGAAGAAATCCGAATGCCATGGAATGAAATCCGCTGGTTTAGAATTTCATTTCCATCTTTCATCTTCTCGCTTTCATCCTCTATTCTGCTGTCGTGCCCTGGCAAAAAATCACATTGGTCGGCGTCGGTTTGTTGGGCGGATCGTTGGGACTCGCCATCAAACAGCGGCGTTTGGCCGCCAAAATATTTGGTTACGTTCGCCGCGCCGCCAGCATTGATGAGTGCGAGAAATTCGGCGTCGTTGATCTGGCAACCTGCGACTTAAAATGCGCGGTTGAAGATGCCGATTTAATTTTCCTTTGCACGCCGCTCGGGCAAATGCGCCCGCTCGCCGAACAGATGTTATCGGCTTTAAAACCGGGCGCGATCGTCACTGATGTGGGCAGTGTTAAAGTCAGTGTGGTGGAAGAATTGGAAGATTTATTTGCGGCCGCCGGGGCCACTTTTATCGGCAGTCATCCGATGACGGGCGGCGAAAAAATGGGAGTTAGTTTTGCGCGCGCTGATTTATTTCAAAAAGTAGTTTGCGCGTTGACGCCCACGCCCCAATCGCCCCGCGAAGCGCTCGAATCTCTCGAAATTTTTTGGGCTGCTATCGGGGCAAAAGTTTTGAAACTCACGCCTGCCGCGCACGATGATTTGGTCAGCCGGTCCAGTCATTTACCCCATGTCGTCGCGGCCGAACTGGCCAATTATATTTTGAGTCCGGTTCATTCCAAAGAACAAGCGACCCTTTGCGCCAATGGATTTCGCGACACGACACGCATCGCTTCCGGCTCGCCTGAAATGTGGCGCGACATCGCGATGGCCAATCGGAAAAATCTCGCGCGTGTTTTGGGCGTGTTCATCGAAGATTTGCAGGAATTCCAACTCGCTCTCGAAAAGGGCGACCAGAAAATCGTGGAAGAATTTTTTGAAAAGGCCAAGCAGCGACGGGATGAGTGGAAAAATTCTGAGTTTAATTTTGATTGACGATATTTTGAAACCACTGATTACGCTGATTCTGAGTTTCTTAATCCGTGAAATCCGCAGTTAAATAAAATTATGTCTTTGCCAGAGTTAATCGAAATTGTTCCTTTAGAAAAACCAGTTCACGCGGAAATCACGGTTCCTGGTTCCAAGAGCATCACGAACCGCGCATTGATTCTGGCCGCGCTGGCCAAGGGCATAACGATTTTGCAAGGCGCGCTCTGGAGTGAAGATACGCAAGTCATGACCGACTGTTTGCGACAACTCGGTTTTGAAATTCAAGTCGAACTCGACCCTGCTGAATTTTGTAATCGCACCATCACCGTGCAAGGTCTTGCCGGAAAAATTCCTCGCGCCGGCACGATGGAAAAGCCGCTGGAACTTTTCGTCGGCAATGCTGGAACTGCGGCGCGATTTTTAGCGGCGTTCGTTTGTTTGGGCGATGGCGTGTATCGTTTGAGCGGCGTGG
>JALYXC010000405.1 GCA_030947315.1 Verrucomicrobiota bacterium
AGCCGGAACCGGACGCCGCATAACCGACTGCCTGAAATTGCGCGCCGAGCGGATCGTAAAAATAAACCTGCGGTTTGGCTGGCGAAACGGTTTGATCAATACCCGCAAAAAGCGGAACCACAATACCGACACCTTGCATGGTCATTGGCAAATTGTCGCGCAGCAACCGGGCCAGCGCGCGCACTTTGGCCGGTAAACTCAGCGGTTGCAATTGGCTGCGCCGATAATATTCAAACGAAGTTTGCAACACGCGCGCCATTTCAAACGCAGTTGCTGGAACGCCCGCAATCGCCAAAAGCGAAGTCGGATCAATTTCAATTACTTTATCAATGCGATCCGTCACGATCACATTTCCAGCCGTGGCGCGGCGATCGCCCGCCATTAAAATTCCTTCGCCATAATGAAAAGCAAAAACGGTGGTCGCCCGCGTTTCTGCAGGGGCGGAGGAAGAATTTTCGCGGAGAAATGCTGGTTTTTTCTCGTTGAGCAACGAAAAAAAATCGCCCGCCATCGAATGAGAGGAACTCATTGGCCGGTGCGTTGGCGATAGCGTTTGGCTTGATCGGGATCCACCTTGCGCATCCGCTTGAGCAGTTCTTCAGTATTCGGTTTTTCCACTTTCGGACTGCTCGGTCCCTCTCCGCCCCCGCCGCCCGGATGAGGAGCGATGGGCCTCGTTTTTTGAGCTTGGTCAGGCATATTTTTAATGATTAAATTTTTAATCTACAGTTTCAAACTCGCAGAAAAATAAAATCTGACAAGGGGACAATCTTCTTTTTCCAAAAGGCGCCGAAAATATTCTCTGTTTGCCTAAGTGAAAAAATTTAATTAAAATAAAATAATGAAAAAAATAAAATTTAATATCCTCGTTGTTACCGGAATAACGGCCGCGGTTTTTACCGGCTGTGTGGAACGCCGAGTCGTGGTTCGTGAGCCGGCGGTGGTGCGAGAAGAAGTTGTGGTGACCGAAGCGCCGCCCGCGCCGCAAGTCGAAGTGGTTGGCGCGGCGCCGAGTCCAAATCATGTTTGGATTGGCGGCTATTGGGTGCGGAGCGGAAATCGTTGGACTTGGAGAAAAGGCCATTGGGAACTGCGTCCGCATCGCTTTGCCACCTACGTTCCGGGCGGATGGCATCGATCTCACGGCGGCTGGGTTTGGAGAGCGGGTCATTGGCAATAATTCTTTTTGAATTGGTTTCCTGGATCGGAGCGTAGATATCGGGCAGAGAAGACAGACCAGAATTATTGGTGATCTTCGCTGTAAAGTCTGCGCTCTGATTTTTTTCGCTCCCTCGCTTGCGCGAAAGCGGAAGATTGAACTTTAAATTTTAAAGTTCTGGTTTTAAACTTTCGCCAATGGCTCGAAAAGAAACTTCTCCCGCGCCCGCGCATGGTTTTAATGATGTGATCGGCATAGCGCTGCTGGCGCTGGCGTTGTTACTTTTAATTGCGCTTTTTTCTTACGAAGCCAACGACCTTTCCGCCAATCGCGTTCCGCCCAATCAGATCGCGCATAATCTGGGCGGACCGATCGGGGCCCGGGTAGCTTACGGTTTGTTTTTTATTTTTGGCGCGGGCGCATTTGTTTTGCCGGCGCTGCTGCTTTTTTTTGCGCTCGGTTATTTGTTCCAATTTTTTTCCTACCTGCGGCACCGCTGGATTTGGGCGGCCGTTTTGTTTTTTTGTTCTTTGGGGCTGCTGGATTTATATACCGGCAAAATCATTTTTTTAGATGGACTGGCTCAAAAATTAAATGCGCCCAGCGCGGGTGGTTCTCTTGGTTTGTGGAGCAATAATCTGTTCAAACTTTTCGGAATGCTCGGCGCGACGATTATTTTTGGCGCGCTTTGTTTGATTAGTTTATTATTTCTGACCAATTTTCAACTCGGCCAATGGCTCCGAACGATTTCCTGGAAGAAATCAGAAACGGTTGGCGAAATTTCCGGGAAAGAAAAATTACTGGAACGCCAGGCGCGTGATGCCGAAAAACAAACGCGCAAATTAGAGGAGCCCATGGAAAAATCCGGCCCTATTTCCTCCGGTAATTCATCGGAAAAATCAGGACTCGGCGCGGATATGCAACCGATTCCGGAACCGACCGTGCGCGATTTAAGCGTGCCCATGATGCGTCCGGCCCGGCCTGTCAAAAAACAACCGGTCGTTGAAACTGACTTCATCGAGCCTGCGGAATTGGAAGGCGAAATAATTTCCGCGCAAGAAATTGCCGCGGCAACCTCCGCCGAAATTTTAGGAAAGCCGTTGGAAGAAAAATCAGAGTCAGAGTCTGCTCCACTAAACGACCCAGAAAATTTTCCCGAACCGGTAATTACAATTCCCGCCGGACCCAGATCCAAAATGTCGTTGCGTAAAAAACCGATTGCTGTCGCCGCCGCGCCCGCCATTGGCAATTATCAATTCCCTTCGATCGAATTTTTGCAGCATCCCGATCCGAACCTCAAGCCGACGGAATCCAAAGGAGAATTGATGCACAACGCGCTGCTCATGAAAAATACGCTGGCGCAATTTGATATCGAAGTCGCGTTGGGCGACATCACAAAAGGGCCGACCATTACGCGCTACGAATTGCATCCGGCCCCGGGCGTTCGTTTGGAAAAAATTGCGGCGTTAAATAATAATATTGCCGCCGCGCTCAAAGCCGAACGGATTAATATTCTCGCGCCCGTGCCGGGAAAAAGTTCCGTCGGCGTGGAAGTGCCCAACCTCGTGAAAACCAAAGTTACGATGCGCGATTTGTTGGAATCGGATGAATGGCAAAATACCAAGGCGCGAATTCCACTGGCGCTGGGCAAAGATGTTTATGGGCATCCGATCATCGCTGATCTGGCCGACATGCCGCATTTGCTGATCGCCGGTAGCACCGGTTCAGGCAAATCGGTTTGCATCAATTCGATTATCGCTTCGCTGCTTTATCGTTTCTCTCCAGACCAACTGCGCTTCGTGATGATTGATCCAAAAATTGTCGAATTGCAGCACTACAACACCTTGCCGCATCTGGTGGTGCCGGTCGTCAACGATCCAAAAAAAGTCATTCTCGCTTTGCGTTGGGTGGTCAATGAAATGGAAAAACGTTATCAAATTTTTGCGAAAGTTGGCGTGCGCAATATTAAATCTTTCAACGAACGTCCGAAAAATAAACCGACGCCACCGCCGGAACCCGAACTACCTCTCACCGTTAAAAAGGAAAAAGTGGAAGCCGCTTCTGATGGATTTGCGGTGGAACTTGATGAGGAAATTGTGGTGCCGCGCGACGACGAAATTGTTATCCCGGAAAAGTTAAGTTACATCGTGGTCATTATTGATGAGCTGGCCGATTTGATGTTAGTAGCCCCAGCCGATGTCGAAATGGCCATTGCGCGAATTACTCAAATGGCGCGCGCGGCCGGAATTCATTGCATCGTGGCGACACAACGTCCGAGCGTGGATGTGATTACCGGCGTCATTAAAGCAAATATTCCAGCGCGCATCGCATTTCAAGTCGCGGCCAAAGTGGACTCGCGCACGATTCTCGAC
>JALYXC010000421.1 GCA_030947315.1 Verrucomicrobiota bacterium
TATCGTCGCGACAACGCCGACGCCACGCATAATCCGACGTTCCAACAAATCGAAGGTCTTTACGTGGATAAAAATGTGACCGTCGGCGATTTGAAAGGAACTGTTGAATTTGTTTTTAAAGAATTGCTCGGCAACGACGTGAAGATTCGTTTTCGTCCGCATTATTTTTCCTACACTGAGCCGAGTTTTGAAATAGATTTTTCAAGTTCGCTCGTCAAAAAAATGGGCAAAAACTGGCTGGAAATCGCCGGCTGCGGCATGGTGCATCCGCAGGTTTTTGAAACAGTCGGCTACGATCCAGAAGTCTGGAGCGGCTGGGCCTTCGGCTTCGGCATCGAACGCATCGCGATGATTCGTTACGGCATCAATGACATCCGTTTGTTCTACGAAAACGATGCGCGGCTTTTGAAGCAGTTTTAACGGAGGAAGATGGGATTCTAAATCAGGTTGAATTGGATTCTAAAGTCGATTATTGTGGAAGCATGAAAACGACGATAGATATTCCAAACGATGATTTGATGGAAGTCTTAAAAAACACAGGAGCCAAAACCAAGCGGGAAGCAATTTTAACCGCCGTGCAAAAATTCAATAAACTTAAGCATCTCGAAGCACTCGCCGAACGGCTGCACGGGTCAATGCCAAATTTTATGACGCAGGAAGGTTTGAAAAAAATGCGGGAAGACGGGAAGGCCGGGAAGTGAAACTCATCGATACTTCGAGTTGGATTGAATTCCTCCGAGGTCACAAAACCGAGCCAGCATTTCGCGTTAAACAATTGCTTCGCGAGGACCGCGCCTCGTGGTGCGATTTAATTGCGGCGGAATTATGGAACGGAGTTCGTCCTGTAGAAAAGAAAGCGCTCGATGATTTAGAAAAAGTAGTGACTCCTTTCGCCTTGTCAGGGGACGTTTGGCAAGTCGCGCGCAAACTTGCGTTGCGTTGTCGTGAATCCGGTCTGACCGTTCCAACGGCAGACATCATCATCGCTGCTTGTGCCACCCATTACGAATTGGAAATGGAATATTGCGACGCACATTTCAATAAGATTTTACCCGTTGCGGCCAAACTCAATTAATTTGCGACAAGATTTAGCCTGAAAACTAAATACGAAAATTTATGAAATGGAGACAAGTTCATCTCTGGATAATAATTGGCGTTGCTGCCGGAATCTGTAACGGAGCGGTAAAAATTATATCTGAAAATGACAACAGCTAGGCTCGTTCCGAAACGAAGATGCTGGATCTTTCACCTTACTTTCGCGAGCGATTTATTACCGCAGAGCGCACTAATCTGGAGATGGTCAGCGTGGCTGGCAGACAAATTTTTGATGGTTTACCATTCAATGTGGAGGGACGGGTTTGTCTTTACGGCAAAGCACTGGCGCACCAGCGAAAACAACCTGCCTCTGCTTTTCCAGATTTTATGGGGATCAAATTAGACCGCACCTTCGATGAACTTCACCTGCTTCACGCCGCTTATTTTACCGAATCAAAAAATCTCGACGCAATCTCAATGCTTCTATCGCGCAGTCCTTGTGCAGTAGATTCGAACTGTCTAAGCTTTTTTTTAAAGAATCTTAATCGGTCAAAATGTCATTTCAGTTTCCGTCAGGGAGAAAACGGCGCTTAACTTTAATTATCATATATTTTGTAAGGCACTCGGATGCCCGCATCTTTTTCCGAAAAATCTTTTGTATTGCGAGTCACGAGAATTCTACCAAGTTCCTTTGCGGTGGCCCAAATGATTGCGTCCGGCAATTTCAATTTGTGCAGTCGGCGAATTTTTATAACGCGTTCGGCCACATTTTTTTCCACAGTCTGAATATTGAATCGCGACAAAAATTGGCGAGTGATGGCTTCCTCTTCGGCGTCATCCGCTCCAGCAAGAACTTCCATCCAGGTCACGACACTGATGGCGATTTCCTCGTATTGATCCAGTTCGCGATTGGCCGCAGAAACACCGTTCAGATAATCCACCAGGATGTTGGTGTCAAAAACTGCTTTCATCTCTCCCATTCTGTTCGCAATCGGCTTTCATACTTCAGTGAATTGATTTTTTTATTTTTCCACAAGCCAAAGGCGCTTTGACCTTTGCCAGATTGTTTTTCTTGAATGTAATTCCCGACAGCGCGACGAATGACTTCTGCGCGAGAGACTTTTTCATGAGCGCAAATGTGACCCAGAGCCTCCACTTGATCATCCGGCAATTCTACGATTGTTCTCATGGCGTCATCATACCACGTCATCATTAGTCGCCGCAAGAATTTGATTTTGAGCGGAGCACTTTCATGTTTCACTTTCCAACTATTTTTGAATGAAAGTTACACTCAACTGCCTCAAACAATACGTGGATTTCGATTGGTCGCCCGAAGTACTAACCGAGCGGTTGACGATGATTGGCATCGAAGTCGAAGGCGTGCAAAAAATCGGCGGCGAATTTGAAGCCATCGTCGTCGCACAAGTCATCGCTCGCGACAAACATCCGAATGCCGATAAACTTTCGGTCTGTCGCGTCAATGACGGCAATGGCGAACGGCAAATTGTTTGCGGGGCGCAAAATTTTAAAGTCGGTGATAAAGTTCCACTCATTCTGCCGGGAGCAACGTTGCCTCCAAAACCAGGAGAGAAAGAACCTTTCACCATTAAAGTCGGAAAAATTCGCGGCGTCGAATCGCACGGGATGATGTGCTCGCCGCAGGAACTCGGTTTGCCGGATCAAATTGATGGGCTTTTAATTTTGCTCGAAGACGCGAAAGTTGGACAACCTTTTGCCGAATACCTTGGCCGCAGCGGCAGCGATATTGTTTATGATTTGGAAATCACGCCGAATCGTCCTGACCTGAATAGCGTCATTGGAATTGCGCGTGAAATCAGCGCGGTGACTGGAAATCCTTTGAAGATTCCGGTGATTCAATTTCTCAACACATCCTCGGAACCGATTTCTGGTTTGGTGAATGTGCGCATCGAAGATTCTGAATTATGCCCGCGTTATGTCGCGCGAATTATTCGCGGCGCAAAAATTGGACCGAGTCCTGATTGGTTGCGCAGCACTTTGGAAAAAATCGGTTTACGCAGCATTAACAACGTTGTTGATATCACGAATTTTGTGATGCTGGAAATCGGCCAACCGCTGCACGCCTTTGATTATTATTTGTTGAAACCAACAAGGGAGGGCCACCGCCCTACAATCGCGGTTCGCCGCGCAAATGACGGAGAAAAATTCACCACGCTCGACGGCAAGGAACGCACTTTGACCAACCAGATGTTACTCATTGCCGATGAAACAAAACCGATTGCGCTCGCCGGAATCATGGGCGGACAAAATTCTGAGATTAATCCGAACACAACTGATGTGTTGATTGAAAGCGCTTATTTCAAGCCGCAAAATATTCGCGCCAGTTCAAACAAATTGGAATTGCGCACTGATTCTTCGTATCGGTTTGAACGCGGTTGCGACGTGGAAATTTGTGATTGGGCAAGTCGCCGCGCCGCGCAATTAATTTGTGATTTAGCCGGTGGCCAGGTTCTCGGACATTCGGTGGACGCTTACGAAACTTTTGCGAAGCAAAAGGAAATTATGTTGCGTCACAAAAAAGTTGACGCGTTGCTTGGCGTGGAAATTCCAATCGAACAACAAAATAAAATGTTGCAACAACTCGGTTTGGAATTGCTTGCATCAACTCCTGACTCTCAACTCTCAAGTAATTTTCGCATTCCAACTTTTCGCGTCGATCTGAAACGTGAGATTGATTTGATTGAAGAAATCACCCGGCTTTATGGCATTGAAAAAATTCCTGCGACTCCGCCACGCGGCGCTATTGGGTCGAACGCCTTCGATAAAGTTCACGATGAAATTTCCGAAGCGCGAAGGATTTTTGCGGGTCTCGGTTTAAACGAAGCTCAAGGACAAACGCTGGTATCGAGTGT
>JALYXC010000427.1 GCA_030947315.1 Verrucomicrobiota bacterium
GCTATTTACGATCCGGTTTTCGAAGCTTCCGCGACGCATAATTTTAATTCGAGAGAAGGCGGCCTGAATCGCGTGACCGGGCAGAGCTTTCCCTCCAGCACGACGGAGAATGAAACGTTGAGCGGCGATCTTAAAGGCCAGGCCCCGACCGGTTTGACCTACGATTTTAATTCTTCGCTCAGCCATAATACCGGTTCGAGTTTGAATAGGCCGTTTGATTTTTACGAAGGACAGGCTGGAGTTACTTTGCGCCAGCCGCTGTTGCGTAATTTTTGGATTGATGTCGGCCGTCAAAATATTTTGGTCGCAAAAAAAGATTTAAAAATTTCTGAAGCGGCTCTGACCTTGCAACTAATGACTGTAGTCAATCGTGTCGAACAGGCTTACTACGATTTAATTTTTGCCCGCGAAAATATCGCCGTGCAAGACAAGGCGCTGCAATTGGCTGACCGCTTGTTGGTAGAAAATCGTCGTCGTGTGGAAGTCGGCGCGCTGGCTCCGCTCGATGAAAAACAGGCTGAATCGCAACTGGCCATCAGTCGCGCTGATTTGCTGGTCGCCCGCCAGGTTTATGACGCGCAGGAAAACTTGCTGAAAAATTTGTTGACCGACAATTTTCGAGAATGGAGCAATGTCGGAATTGATCCCGCGGAAAAGCTCATCGCGCTTCCGGAAAAATTTGATTTGGTCGAGAGCTGGCGGCGCGGCGTCACTGACCGCCCCGAATTGCGGCAGTTGAAACTGGATTTGGAAAGGCGCGACATTATTTTGCGTTATCAGCGCAATCAACTTTTTCCGGCGCTCGATTTGGTGGGCAGTTACGGCCGCAACGGTCTGGATGCGCAAGCAACGGGCGTTTTGGAAGATGAGCGGCGCGGGAATAATCCATTTTATTCCTACGGCGTGGTTTTGAGTTTTCCATTGAGCAATCGCGGACCGCGCAATCTTTACCATGCCAGTAAAGCGGAAAAAGCGCAGGCGTTGTTGCGCTACAAACAATTGGAACAAAATATTCTGGTGCAAATTGATAACGCGATTAAAACGGCACAAACTACTTTTCAACGAGTGGACGCCACTAAAACAGCGCGTCAGTACGCCGAGGCCGCGCTGGATGCTGAACAAAAAAAACTGGAGAACGGCAAGAGCACCAGCTTTGTCGTGCTGCAATTGCAGAGGGATTTAACGGCGGCCCGTTCGGGGGAAATTCGCGCGATGAGCGATTACAATAAAGCGCTGGCCCAACTGGCTTTTAACGAAGGTGCGACTCTGGAAAATAACAACCTAAGCCTGCGCGCGCGGTAACGTGGCCTCTCTTTCCACAACTTCTTCGCGCGTGACTTTAGACGGAAAATTTTTCCGGTTGAACGGGAAAAAATTTTATCTCAAAGGAGTGGCCTACGGTCCTTTTGCCCCCAACAAAAATGGCGAACATTTTCCTGAATTGGAACAAGCGTCCCGCGATTTTATTTTGGCGCGCGAATTAGGCGCGAATGTTTTGCGGATTTATTATGCGCCGCCCCGCTGGCTGCTGGATTTGGCCGCCGAGCATGATTTAAAATTTCTCGTTGATATTCCGTGGGCCAAGCATCTCTGTTTTCTCGATTCAAACAATTCCAGGGAACAAGCGCGCCGAGCCATTCGTAGCGCGGCGAAGGAGTGCTCCGCGCATCCTTCTGTTTTTGCCTACAGCGTGGCCAATGAAATTTCTCCAGACGTGGTTCGTTGGAGTGGCGCGGAGAAGATCGCCGAATTTTTGGACGAACTTATGGAATGCGCCCGGGAAGCTGATGCGAATTGTCTTTGCACTTTCGGAAATTATCCGCCCACGGAATTTTTGCGCCCGCGCAATATGGATTTTCATTGCTTCAATGTTTATCTTCACCAACAACGGCCCTTTGAAAATTACCTGGCCCGTTTGCAAATGATTGCCGAAACCAAGCCGCTCGTGCTGGGCGAGTTCGGTCTCGATTCCATCCGGGAAGGAGAAGCGGCCAAGAGCGAAATTCTTGACTGGCAAATTGAATCCACTTTTCGCGCCGGTTTGGCGGGAGCCATCGTTTATAGTTTTACCGACGATTGGTTTAAGGATCAACAACCTGTTCACGATTGGGCTTTTGGTTTAACGACGCGCGAGCGAAAACCGAAAGAGTCATTTGCCGTTGTGCAAAAAAAGTTTTCCGCCGCGCCTTATTTTCCTATATCACAATACCCAAAAGTTTCGGTGATCGTTGCCGTCTTGAATGGCGCGCGCACTCTCAAAGCCTGTTTGGACTCGCTGGAAAATCTGAATTATCCCGACTACGAAATTATTTTGGTGGACGACGGTTCGACTGACAGCACGCCATCAATCGCGTCTCCTTACAAAGATGTCCGTTATTTTTATCAATTGCATCAGGGACTTTCGGTGGCGCGAAACACCGGCATCATGGCCGCGCTAGGCGAAATTGTGGCCTTTACTGATTCGGACTGTCGCGCGGATGAAGACTGGCTTTATTATTTGATCAGCGATTTGTTGAACAGCAAATTCACGGGAATCGGCGGCCCTAATTTTTTGCCGCCGGAAGATTCATTCGTAGCCACCGCCGTGCAAGCTTCGCCAGGCGGCCCCGCGCATGTGATGTTGACTGATCGTTTGGCCGAACATATTCCAGGTTGCAATATGGCTTTTTACAAATGGGCATTGTTGCAGATTGGTCTTTTCGATCCAATTTTTAGAAAAGCCGGAGACGACGTGGATATTTGCTGGCGGCTGCAACAGCGCGGTTTCAAACTCGGTTTTAGCCCGGCGGGATTTGTCTGGCATTATCGGCGTTCCACGCTGAACGCTTACTTAAAACAACAACGCGGTTATGGCGAAGCGGAATCGCTGCTCGTCCGGCGTCATCCGGAATATTTCAATTCTTTTGGCGGCAGTCTTTGGCAAGGACGCATTTACACCGCCTCGAAATTTGGCGTGACGATTAATCGGCCGATTATTTATCGCGGCGTTTTCGCGAGCGGTTTTTTTCAAACGCTTTATACGGCCCCGCCCATTGTGGCGCTCATGCTCTGCACAAGTTTGGAATATCATGTTCTGATCAGTCTGCCTTTGCTTATTTTGTCGGTGCCATTCAGTTATTTGTGGCCGCTGGCCATCGCGGCGGTTTTGCTTTCCGTCAGCGTTTGCGTTGCCGCCGCAGTTCAAGCCGAATTGTCAAAAAACAAAAAACGTTTTTGGTCGCGTCCGCTCATTGCGCTCTTGTTTTTTTTGCAGCCCATTGCACGGGGTTGGGCGCGCTATCAAGGACGATTGACCATTGGCCCCACTCCGCGCGTCGCTTACGAAAATCTTAATTTTGTCGAGTCAAAAGATAAAGGCGAGCCGATGGAGTTTGTAGAATATTGGGCCGACCACTGGTTGGATCGAATCGAGTTTGTGCAAAGAATTATGGCTCGGCTGGAAGAACAGGGCTGGCAATTTAAAATGGACGCGGGCTGGAGCGATTTTGACGTGGAAATTTTTGGCAGTCGCTGGAGTCATTTACAACTGACCACGGTGGCGGAGCCGCATGAACAAAAAAAACAATTATTTCGCTGTCGTCTGCGCGCCACCTGGTCGCTGCCCGCCAAAGTGACTTTTTTCAGCGCGCTTGGTTTTGAATTGCTTGTGATCGGTTTTCTCGGCAACCAGATTGCGTGGTTATGGTTACTCTTGCTGACGTTGCCGATTTTTGGCTGGTTTCTCGAACAGGAACAGCGTGATCTGCAGCGATTGATTTCTCTGCTTTTGGACGAAGTCGCCACGCAACGCGGCTTGATTAAGTTGAAAGCGCCAGGCGAAACGAAAAAGGCTGCTCGTAAAATGGAATCGCCCTTAGCATGATTGCTGAATCGGTACGAAACCTAATTGAAGTATGAGCAAGAATGCAAAGTGGTTGATCCGTGGAAATGAATCGCGGTTGCGCGGGCGTCTCGCCTGACGCAGCGGGCATCGCCGAGGAAGAAGCGTTGAAAAAGGGGATGGAAGAAAAGTCCAAAGAGTTTGCGGAAAAAGGAAACGAGATTTACACGAAAGCGTGATTGAATTCAAATGCAACTGATTCCTCCGGCTTGGCTTCGCGTTGGGTTTCGTGTAGAAATTCTCAATGGCGTCCAACTTCGATGAAGCATTTGCTGCGGTGCAATCCTTGGCAAAGGATTTTGACGCGCAAAAAGATTTCTACCTCTCACCTAGGTATCAGGAAGCTGAAGTCCGCAAAGAGTTCATTGATAAATTTCTGATTGCGCTCGGCTGGGATGTGAACCACGACTCCCAAAAAAATCC
>JALYXC010000434.1 GCA_030947315.1 Verrucomicrobiota bacterium
GGTTTGGCCGTGCCGAGGTCCAGCCCACGATAAACCTGCATGGAATCAACCGAAATAATTTCGCCATTTATTTTTTCCGCGAGCAAAAGAGCGACGGCAGATTTTCCGACAGCGGTTGGGCCAGCAAGGAAAATTGGTTGCAGGACTGAAGTCATTTAACGGCGGCAACACGACGCGGCAATTTCCAGAATAAAATTATTCCCGCCGCAATAATTCCAATGCTCACGGCCTGGCCTGGACTGATGGCTCCGTGAAAAAAATATTCGTCCGCTTTGTAATCAGCGCGGAAAAATTCCACAAACGAACGAAGCACCGCGTAACAAATTAAATAGGTGGCAAAAATCTGGCCGTCGAATTTTTTGCGCCGATACAACCACGCCAGAAAAAAATACAAACCCAGATTCAAAAGCGATTCGTAAATTTGCGTCGGATGCAGCGGAATTCCAGCCTCGCCCGCGCGATGCGTTTCATGGCCGGGAGGAAACGTAATCGCCCACGGCAACGAACACGCTTTTCCAAAACAGCAACCCGTCATCAGGCAACCAATGCGCCCAAAAAAATGGCCCAAAGGCAAACTGGGCGTCAGAACATCCGCGAATTTCCAAATCGGAATTTTTTTGCGCTGCGTGTAAATAATTGTCGCCAGGCACGCGCCGATAAATCCGCCATAAAAAACCAAGCCGCCATTCTGAATCATAAAAATTTCGATGAGCGGCTTTTGCGAAAATTCTTCTCGCCAGTAAGAAATCACATGCCACATCCGCGCCCCAATAATCGCTCCCAACATCAGCCACGGCGCAAAATCCATGATTTTTTCCGGCGCAATTCCATCGCGAAAACCGCGACGGCTCGCGGTCCAAAATCCCGCCAGAAAACCAACGGCCGTTAAAATGCCGTACCAGTGAACGGTCAAGCCTCCCAAATGAAATGCGATTGGATGCACGCCCTACTTTAGTTTTTTTAAGTTGAAACTTCAATTTTCAAATGCGCTTTGCCTGGAATTTTAACGCAAAACCGCCAAGTCGCGGAGGAGTGAAAAGTTGATGAAAAACTGATGGCGAATGTGAACCGCCTTTTGGCGAGCCCGCTTTTCTTTGCGTCTCCGCATCTTTGCGTTTATTTGTTTCCGAGGTGACTTTCTGGACGCTCATTTTTCGCAGCCTGCGTTTTCATGCCCGCTCGCATTTCGGAACGCTCCTCGGAGCCGCCGTCGGCAGCGCCGTTTTGATTGGCGCCTTGGCCGTGGGCGATTCCATCCGCGAAAGTTTACGTCAAATGGCCTTAGCTCGCTTGGGCAAAACTCAATTCGCCCTCACTTCGGGCGACCGATTTTTTCGCGAAAAATTAGCCGACGATTTTAAAATCCGTGAGAAAAATGAAGTCGTCGCCGTCTTTCAAATTTCGGGCACAGCTTCCGCCACCGACAATTCCGCCCGCGCCAACCGCATTCAAATTCTCGGTGTCGATGAGCGATTGTGGAATCTCGCTGAAAAGAAATTTTTCATTCCGAATCTGGAAAACGAATCCGTTTTTTTAAATCACTCGCTCGCCGAACATCTAAAAACAAAAATCGGCGAAACGATTTTGCTCCGCGTGCAAAAGCCATCGCTGCTTTCTCGGGAAGCGCCGATTTCTTCGTCGGAAGATTCGTCCATCGCGCTGCGCCTGAAAGTTCAGGCGATTATTTCTGATTCCGATTTGGGACGTTTCAGTTTGCAGGCAAATCAAGTCGCGCCGTTCAACGCGTTTGTTCCGTTGAAATTGCTCCAGGAAAAACTCGACCTCCAAAATCGCGCCAACTTGTTGCTCACATCTCAACAGGAAAATCCGAATGAAAAATTGCGCGCGCATTGGCAGCTTGCCGATGCGCAATTGGAATTGCGTTCCTTAACCAATCAGATTGAGCTTCGTTCGCCGCGCGTTTTCCTCGATGCGCCGGTCGCAAAAGTTGCGCAAAAAGTTTTCACCAACGAAATTCCTGTTCTCACTTATTTCGTCAACGAACTTCGTGTCGCCACCAATTCCACGCCGTATTCGATGGTGACTGCCTCAAAGTCACCGCTGATTCCAATTGAAATGCGCGATGACGAAATCCTCATCAATCAATGGCTCGCCG
>JALYXC010000436.1 GCA_030947315.1 Verrucomicrobiota bacterium
AAGATTGGATTTTGTTTTCCGCTTCCTGAAAAATTTCACTCGCACGCCGGCCGCTTTTCACATTAGTCATTTCCAAAAAGGAAAAAATCCGCAACGGCGTCGTTGACCAAACATCCGGCAATAATTCAGGCACAGTTTCAATATCGCCGACCGTGGTCGTGCCAGTGCGCAGCAGCATTTGCGCGCCATTGGCCCAGGATTTGGCGAATTCCGAATAGGACCAATTCGATTTGAGGGCGAGAAGCGATTTTATCCAGTCGCTAAAAAATTTGGTGGGCGGAATCATTCCCGCGAAATCGGTGTAATCCAGATGGCAATGGGCGTTGACAAAGCCCGGCAGCAAAATGGAATCGCCCAAATCAAACATTTCGGTGGGCTCAAATGATTTTAATTTGGCCCACGGACCAATGGCCGAAATTTTATTTTCGGAAATCAAAACAGCGCCATCTTCAATGGGAGGTTGTGAAATCGGCAAAACAATTCGAGAGCGCAGAAGCATTTCTTTAATGGGAAAGCGCCTTCACGGATTTTGCGAAAACGCCGACGTCACGAGCGAGTCGCCGGCTCAACCTTGGAGTTTCATTTTTCCAGTGACTCTGAATCTTTTAAAGAGTCGCTTCCTGCCGCAAGCGTTTGCTGCGGGAAGCGATGGTGTGATTTTTGGCTTTGAATTTATTGTGCCGTTTGCGCAATTGTTGTTCGATTTTTTTTGTGACGAGATCAATGGCCGCGTAAAGGTCGCTTTCCGAATCTTCCGCAAATAAATCCGGGCCCGGCACTGACAGCGTCATCGAACAGGTAAACTGGCGGTCCACCGTTTTGAGATTGTCATGTTCCAAAGTGACACGAGCGTTAATGGCGAACCGATCGAGATGTTCCAATTTATCAATGCGGGAAAGGATATGATCTTCAATGGCTTTGGTAAGAGTGACGTTATGCGTAGAAAGAATCAATTTCATGGCAGCAGTTTGCGCTCGGTTAAAAATAAAATCCAGCCGTCTTTCTACAATTTTTTTTGGCGATTTTTTTTGATTATCTGGGTCAACCAAATGAACGTGTTTTTTGTCGTTTCGAGGAAACTATTTCATCTGTTCCAGACAATGGCTCAGAAAAGGGAGCAGTTGTTTTTTGCGCGACACGACGCCGGCCAATTCGTAAAAGCCCGGTTCCAACTCGGGATAATTGATTTGTTTCTGGAATGGTTCATCGGCTGCAAGTACCAAAATGGAACATTGATTGACCACATCAGTCACCAGCAAACCCGCCAGGAAATAATTTTTCTGCGTTCGATAAACTTTCAGCGCGGACAAGACTTCTTCCTTTCGTTTCCAAAATTGGTCGAAACCGATTTCCTCAATTTGCGCCACGCTGAAAATAAAATCGTGTTCCGCATATTCCTTGCAGTCCGTCGTGATCGCCTGCGCCGCCGATTTTGAAATCAGGACGGAGCCGGACGCAAAAAGTTTCTCCGTAAATTCCGCCGCGTTGACTCCAGTGATTTTTTCCAATTGCGTCAGAACAGTTTTGTCGCGCGCCGTGCTGGTCGGCGAATTGAGATTCAAAGTGTCAGAAACCAATCCAGCCAACAGCAAACCGGCGATCGGTCTGGGCAATTCCACCTGTTCGTGAAAAAATCCTTCAGCGACAATCGTGCTGGTGGAACCGACCGGTTCGTTGCGAAATAAAATCGGTTGATGCGTGGTCATGGCGCCAAGCCGGTGATGATCAATAATTTCCAAAATCTCGACTTCATCAGCGCCGCGCACCGCTTGGGTCAATTCGTTGTGGTCCACCAGGATGAGTTGGCGTTCGACTTTTTTCAAAAAATCAGATTTGGAAAGAATCCCGATGGTGCGCTTTTGATCATCCAAAACCGGGAACGCATGAAAGGATGATTCAATGGCTTTATCCTTAACCATGGCGAGCGATTCTTCCTTGTGAAACGTGAGAAACTTTTTATGAACCATATGGTCCACCGTGATCGCGGCGCGGCAAAGCATCGCGGTGGTCGTGGAATCGTGCGGTGAAATTAATACGCTGACCTCATTGCGTTTAGCTTTTTCAACAATCCACTCTTCGGCAAGCAATCCGCCCGTAATCACCACGCCCCGCACTCGCTCGTTGATCGCGCGTTCTTGAATTTCGCGGCGATCGCCCACTATCACAATCAAGTTTTCGCGGGGATATTTGCGCAATCGTTCCGAAAATGATTCCAAACTCATCGCGCCAATCATCAGAATTAAATCTTCTTCGCGCGCGGCTTGCGTAACGAAAATTATTTCAGCTCCCAGTGTTCTGGCGAGATTGTTTAAAGAAGCGCGCACGCGGCGTGAATCAAAAATCCGGTGCGGCGATGGAAAGAAATATTTGCCCATTTTAAAAACAGAAACCAGTCCGCGACACTGTTTCTGCTCATCCAAAATGGGGACGACGCGAATATCATTTTCGTCCATGAGAGACAACGCATCGGCCACCGTGGATTCAGGCGGAAGACTCAGCACGTTGCTCTGCATCACATCTTTTATTTTTGGAGAAACGTCTGAAACGAAACGAGGCGCCGCCACGCCGAACATTTTTAAAACAAAATCAATGCGGTCATTCGTATCGCCACAGCGGGCCGCCACGGCGTTTTCCAAACCGGTGCGCCGCTTAAATTCCGCGTAGCCAATGGCCGAACAAATGGAATCCGTATCCGGATTGCGATGACCGATCACTAAAATTTCTTTCATCAAGAACAAGGAAATTAACAGAAGAAGCTCAAAGCTGAAATTTGAATTTCAAAAAAAAACAATTACCTCATAATAGCCCCCCGTGATCAGCTCCATTGAATTTCAGCCGGCGAAAACCAGCGCCAATCTTGTCGGGCAGGTGAACGAAATTTTTTCGCCCACCGGCATTTTGTCGAAAGCCAAAAATTTTGAGTATCGTCCCGAGCAACAAGAAATGGCGGTGGCTGCGGCGCGCACCCTGGAACAAAAGGAACATCTCGCGGTGGAAGCCGGTACGGGGGTCGGAAAAAGTCTCGCTTATTTGATTCCGGCGATTTTATTTGCCATCGCGCAAAATAAAAAAGCGGTCATTTCCACCCACACAATTAATTTGCAGGAGCAGCTTGTGGAAAAAGATTTGCCGATGCTCGCGCAACTTTTAGCGCAGCTTTCGCCACCCATAAAATTTTCATTCACCATGCTCAAAGGACGGCAAAATTATCTTTGCACCCGTCGCCTGGCCAAAGCATTGCAGCAAGCGGACAGCCTTTTTACCTCGCCGGAAATTCAGGAATTGCAGCGCATTTATGAATGGTCAAAAAAAACGGAGGGCGGAAGTTTGTCCGATTTTGAAATCGAGCCGGACCAAAAAGTGTGGCAACAGGTTTGTTCGGAACGCGGCCTTTGCACGCCGAAGCTTTGCGGATATCAATCCGAGTTTTCCAAAGCGAACGCCGTCTGTTTTTTTCAGCGCGCGCGCCAGCGAATTCTTTCTTCAGACGTTCTCGTTTTGAATCACACGCTTTTTTTCATGCATCTGGGCGGCGTGGACGAAGAAGTGGAGGGCGGCGTTTTATTTAAAAATGATTTCGTGATTTTTGACGAGGCGCACACGGTGGAGAAAGTTGCGGCTCGCCACATTGGGCTGAGCGTTTCCAGCGGGCAAATTCGTTATTCGTTGCAACGACTGTGGAATCCGCGCACTGAAAAAGGTCTTTTGGCCACGTTGCGCCAGGGCGCGGCGGTGAAGCTGGTGGCCGATTTGCTCAAAGAAAGCGAAACGTTTTTTGGCGCAGTGGAAAACGCCTGCGAAAATTTAATTGAATCGCAAAAAGAAAATTACGAATCGAGCGGCCGCTCGGGTTCGCAAAAAAATAGTCGCGCCTGGACAGAATTGCGCATTCGGAAACCTGATCTGGTGAAGGACAATTTGACATTGCCCATTCAGCGGTTGCGCGAAGCAGTCAGTGAATTAATCAAATCGAGCGAAGATAAAGATACCGGCCAGGAATTAATGGAGTGCAATCGACGTTTGGCCGAATTACGAAATGAAGTCGCGACGTTCCTCAGCCAAAATGCCGAGGAACATGTTTATTGGGTCGAGCGCGGCGGCAAAACGCATAGAAATTTCTCGCTTAATGCCGCGCCGATTAATGTCGCCGATTTTTTACGACAGCGACTTTTTAGTTCGGATACTTCAGTGATTATGACGAGCGCGACATTGGCCATTGCCAACGTGGGCCAAAGTCCAAAGTCCAAAGTCCAAAGTGCGTCGGAGCCGGGCCGAAGCCGAAAATCAGGATTGAATTATTTTGCGCATAACGTCGGAGCGGAAAATGCCACGTTGCTCCAAGTCGGTTCCCCTTTTGATTATGAGCGGCAGATGAAATTATTTGTGGCCGGAAAAATGCCTGAGCTGCTCGATGCCCATTATCAGGAGGCACTGGTGCATTGGATTGAACATTTCATTCAGATGACGCGCGGCAAAGCGTTCGTGCTTTTTACGAATTTTAAATTGATGCAGGAAATCGGCGCGCGCATGCAGCCATTTTTTGAGAGATTAAATTTAGACTTTTTTATTCAGGGAACCGGCACGCCGCGCTCGCTGATGTTGGAAAAGTTCAAAACGAATATTGATTCAGTTTTGTTTGGCACGGACAGTTTTTGGCAAGGGGTGGATGTTCCAGGTGAAGCCCTGTCGAATGTAATTATTACACGACTGCCGTTTGCGGTCCCGGACCATCCGCTCATTGAGGCGAAGATTGAAAATATTGAAGCGCACGGCGGCAATTCATTCATGGATTTTTCGTTGCCCGAAGCGATTTTGAAATTTCGTCAGGGCGTGGGCCGTTTGATTCGCACCAAGAGCGACACGGGAATCATTGTCGTTTTGGACAATCGCGTTCTCGCTAAAAGATATGGCCAATCATTTTTAGATGCGCTGCCGAAATGTCCAATTGAAATAATTTAGCCCGTGCGCGTAAAACTTTTTTTATTTCGTCGTGTCCCTGAGTATAAATTAGGCAATAACCCGCTTGTCGCTTGTCGCGGGCAACCGCCAGAATTTCGCCATGGGTGAAATTGTAAAATTTGTGCATCACGGCGCGCAAAAGATTACGCCGAGCATTTTAAAAGGCATTCATAAAAAACTGCCTTTATTGAAATTGGAATTCGCGGAAATTGACGATCCAAAATATCCGCATCTGGCCGAGCAACTGGAATTACTCACAGATCTATTGGAAGATTTTGCGGAAGGTGTCGCGGATGATTTGCCGTATGTCACAGTCGCCAGCGCGGCCTTCGCGTTGATTTATGCGCATCGCCAATTTGATTTGATTCCTGATTCCATTCCGGAGTTTGGGCATGCGGATGATTCTTCAATTGTTCGCGCCGTCCTCATCGAACATGAAAAAGTTTTGGCGGATTACGCGGAAAAAAATGGAATGAAGTGGTCAGAAATTACGGTGGACGCATAATTGATTTTCACCGCGAGAATTTTTTATTAAGTTGTGGTCAACCGCAATCAAATGAAAAATTCTCTACAAAATATCCGGCATGTCGCGCTTGATCTGGACGGAACCATCTACAGTGGCAACACGCTTTTTGAATCGACCAAACCATTTCTGGCTCTCCTCCATGAACTGAATGTTGGTCACACTTTCCTGACCAATAATCCCTCGAAAAGCGTCGACGATTATATTTTGCATCTGAAAAAAATGAGCATCGCGGCAGATGAAAATCAAATTTACACCTCCACCCAGTCCACCATCGAATATCTTCTGCAAAATTTTCCGCGCGCGAAAAAATTATTTATTCTCGGCACGCCCGCGATGGGCCAGGAATTTACAAGAGCCGGTTTTGTTTTGGCCGACGATGATCCGTTGGATGTGCCGGAAGCACTCGTCGTTGGCTTTGATCTAACTCTGACTTACCCGCGTCTTTGCCGGGCGGCGTGGTGGATTAAATTGGGTTTGCCATTTATCGCGACGAATCCCGATCGGATTTGTCCCACGGATCAGCCCACCGTTCTGGTGGATTGCGGTTCGATTTGCGCTTGCCTGGAAAAAGCCACGGGCCGGCCGCCCACAAAAGTTTTAGGAAAACCGGATCCGAATATGTTGCGCGGAATTTTGTCTCGTCATGGGCTGGCCCCGG
>JALYXC010000441.1 GCA_030947315.1 Verrucomicrobiota bacterium
GTACTGATAAGGAAGAGATTTGTCGCGGCCGTAATGTTCTTCGAGCCGTTTTCGGATTTCCGGCGTGGTGGCGCGTTCGGTGTCAAAAGGATTTCCCGGCGCCAGACGGACCATGAAAAAAGTAATCGTCGCCACAATAAACAGCACTGGAATAGTCTGCAAAATTCTTACGACAATAAATCTCAACATGGGTAAGTTTGGATTATTTTTGCGGCGATTCCAGATAGACGTATTTGTAAGGATGGCTGTCGAGAATATTCGGAAACCAACCTTTGACACTGGGTTGAATCAGATAAACCCGCGTGTAAAAATAAATCGGAATGACCGGCATTTCGTCCAGCAACAGCGCCTCGGCTTTTTGAAAAATCGCGTAACGTTTTTCCTGGTCGCCGGCTTCACTGGCCTGTTTGATGAGACGATCGTATTCGGCATTAGACCAGCCAGTTTGGTTGTTGCCGCCCGCCGTCAGCCACATATCCAAAAATGAGTTTGGGTCAGGATAATCGCCGATCCACGCGGCGCGGCAGACTTGATAATTTAACTGGCGTTGCGAATCCAGATAGACTTTCCATTCCTGATTCACGAGCCGCGCGTCAATATGCAAATTATTCTTCCACATCTGCTGAACGGCTTCCGCAATCGTGCGATGAGCTTCCAGCGTATTGAAAAGAATTTCCACGGGCGGCAAATTTTTTCCATCAGGATAACCCGCCTCCGCGAGCAACTTTTTTGCGCCTTCAATATCGTACGGAATTTTTGTTGCGGCTGTGTAACCCGCGGTGCTGGGCGTAAAATTATAAGCGGGCAATTGGCCGCCTCGAATAATTTTAACGATGGCTTCACGATCAATCGCCATGCTCAAAGCTTGCCGCACGCGTTTATTATTCATCGGCGCTTTAGTCACATTGACGCGATAATAATAAATGCCCAAATACGGATCCTGCCGAATTATTTCCGGATGATTTTTTTTATAAACATCAATTTTGGAAAGCGGAACACTGGTGGTCAGATGAATCTGTCCGGAACGAAAGGCGCGCTCTTCACTGTCGTCGCTTTCCATCGCGTAAAAATAAATTTGTTTGAGCCGAACTTTTTCCGCATCCCAGAAGGTCGGGCTTTTTTTGACGATAATCACCTGATTTAATTTCCAATCCGTGAGAGTGAAAGGGCCATTGCCCACAAAATTTTTGGGCAGCGTCCAGCGATTTCCGCGTTCGTAAACTGGCCCGTATTTTTTCACGGTGGGAATGTGAACCGGGTACCAGGAATAATGATTGAGTAGCGAAAGAAAATAAGGCGTCGGATTATTAAGTTGAATTTCCAGTTTGTAATCATCCAGCGCTTTGACGCCGACCTGATCGAAATTTTTTATTTTGCCGGTGTTATAATCTTCCGCGCCTTTCATCACATGCAGCATGTAGGCATATTCCGAAGCCAGGCCCGGCGAAAGCATCCGCTGATAAGACTCGACAAAATCACGCGCCGTCACGGGCTGGCCATTTGACCAGCGGGCATTTTTGCGCAGAAAAAAAGTGTAGGTTTTTTGGTCTGGAGAAATTTCCCATCGCTCCGCCACTCCTGGAATCGGATGCAAATCATGCGGGTCTTCGGAAACCAATCCTTCCAGCAGCGCAGTGATAATGTGATGTTCGGGAACGCCCGTGACGATATGCGGATCCAGATCCTGCACCTCGGCGCCATTGCCGTAATGAAGAATTTGCTCGCGATTTCCATGCTCGACGCGCGTGGGCCGTTTGCCGCAACCGCTCCCGCACAAAGCGATCAAAATGAGAATACTAAACCTTTTGCAGCCCAAAACTTTCATGAAATTTATTTTTGATCAAAGACTCCGCACGTCGTCCTCTCCTCGAATTATCGAAGTAACGTTACCAACAAATGCCTTTGGAATAATGCTATTTATTTTCAGAAGCAGGTTCACCTATTCCCAATTTTTTAAGGAATGGTTCCAGCGAAGGTTCGCGGCCGAGAAATTTCCGAATCGAAATATTCACGTCGCGCGAATCGCCCACCGCATAAATTTCTTCGCGCAAACGAGCTCCCACCTCCTTGTCAAAATATCCGCCGGGAGATTTCTCAAAAACTGTCGCCATATCCGCAGCAATTGCATCCGCCCAGGCATAGCCGTAATAGCCTGCGTCGTAACCCATCAGATGTCCAAAATAAGCGACGAACGCCGTATCTTTTTGCGGCGGAAAAAAAACATCCGCGATGACATCGTTGGAAATTTTCACAACATCTTCATCTTCGGTGTAGTCCGAATGAAGTCTCAAGTCAGTCAGACCAAAAGAAAGTTGGCGGCGATAACGTGTTCCTTCGGTGGCAAGTTTTGATGCCTTCAATTTTGACAAAATGGTTTCAGGAATTTTTTTGGTTGGGTCGCGATAATCCGCGGCGAAGCTGTCCAAAACTTTTTTGTCCCAAATCCAGTTCTCCAGCATTTGCGAGGGCGCTTCCACAAAATCGCGCGGGACGCTCGTGCCGGCAAAACGACCATAGTTGGCGCGGGTCAAAATAGAATGCATGGCATGGCCGAATTCGTGGAAAACAGTTTCGACTTCCTGATGCGAAAGCAGAGAAGGCTTGCCCGGTTCGGGCGGCGGAAAATTGCAAATGAGAGCAACGGTCGGCCTCTGATATTGTCCGCCCGGAAGCATTTTTCCTTCGATGATTCCGAACTGCGCGAAGTGATTGTATTTGCCATCGCGCGGAAACATATCGAGATAAAATAGACCGAGCGGCTCGCCGGTTTTGGAATCGGAAACCACAAATAATTTTAAATCCTCAATCCATTTGTAAGGCGGCTGCACTTCCTGAAATTTCAATCCGAAAATGTTTTGATAAATATCAAACATGCCTTTCAGAACGCGGTCGTAAGAAAAATAAACCCGCAACTTTTCGGCATCCACCGTGTATTTTTCTTTCTTGAGTTGGTTCGCGTAATAACGCCAGTCCCAAAGATTTATTTTGGCATTCGCATCGCCGGTTTCCTTCGCTTTCAATTTTTGTAACTCCGCAATTTCCGCGTCGAACTTCGGCTGCAAACCGACTTTCAATTTTTCCAGAAAGTCCGTGGCGGTTTTGGCGTTCTTCGCCATTTTCGGTTCGATTTGATAATCGGCCCACGATGCGTAGCCGAGCTGATGCGCGATGTCATTGCGCAATTTTAAAATCTGTTTCAGCAGCGGAATATTTTTTTCCCGCGCCAGATTGTCATGTTCAAATTGAAATTTTTTCCGCGTCGCCTCATTTTTGCAATTGTCCAAAATCATCAG
>JALYXC010000452.1 GCA_030947315.1 Verrucomicrobiota bacterium
GAAATGAAATCGTGGCTGGCGCGCGTTACTCAACTTAAACAAAGGTTGGATGCGATGCCCGACCAAAAAATTCCAGAATTGAAATTCGTTACCGAGCAGGATTGGCTGAATGCCGGGCGTAGTAAACTCGATACCGAAGTTGATTATCGCAAAGCGTTGAGCCAAATACGGCATGCCGGAGAGAACAAAGTCTTCAACATTTTTCAACCCGCATTGAAAAAGTATTTCGAAGCTAATAATGGGCAATTCCCAACTGACCTTTCTCAGTTACAGCCTTATTTCAAAGCGCCTGTGGATGAGGCCATTTTGCAAAGATATGAAATCGCACCCTCCGATAAAATCCCTAATTTGAACATGGGTGGCGATTGGATTATCACACAAAAAGCTCCCGTGGACGAAGAGTATGATGAACGAGTTGGCATTGGGCCGCGAGGTTATGGCTCAACTGGTTCTGACTCTTGGAAGAAGGCTGATGATTTGACTTCGGTTATTAAGATATTGGATCCGGCAATGAAAGCGTATGCGACGGCCAACAACGGAAAAGAGCCAGCCCTTCTTTTCCAGTTGCAACCTTATATCACAACTCCAGAACAAAAAGCAGCTCTGGAAAAAATACTCAAGTTAAGAAAAAATAAAGAATAAAAACTCACCCGAAGTAAATTCAAGAGAGCTCGTTGACGAAAGCTCAGAATAAAAATCTCGCCGTGCCAAAGGAATTTCCAAACAAGCACAAAATTTATTTGGCGACAAAACAAATTGAGCCGAGGGCAGATTGAATAAGAACTGAAGTCCCCTGCCCTTTCTGGCGGACTGGATTTTTTCACATTCTGCTTTCCTGCAAAAATATTTGTGTTTAGCGTCACGGCGATGAATCAAACCTCGCCATGAATCCAAACATTTCCAAAGACGATGTCTTTAAAGAACGACTCCAGACGGTCGCCGATTTTAAATTCGGAGAAAAAGTCGCGTCGGTCTTTGACGACATGCTCCATCGCTCCGTGCCGTTTTATGAAGAGACGCAACGGATGATTGCCGAAATCGCAGCGGACTTTGTCGTGGAAGGCACGAATGTGTATGATCTGGGCTGTTCGACCGGAACGACTTTGCTCAATCTTCATCCTTCTGTCCCGCCGAAAGTAAAATTTATCGGCATTGATAGTTCCAAAGAGATGCTGCAGCGATGTCAACAGAAACTCAACGAGCACAATTTCACGCGCGATCATGAACTGATTTGCGCCGATTTAAATGAAGGCGTCGAGATTCAAAATGCTTCCATGGTTTTGATGATTTTAACGCTGCAA
Source organism: Verrucomicrobiota bacterium (assembly GCA_030947315.1). Taxonomy (GTDB): domain Bacteria; phylum Verrucomicrobiota; class Verrucomicrobiia; order Limisphaerales; family CANJXF01; genus JALYXC01. The sequence goes on from JALYXC010000452.1 coordinate 1,302, forward strand.
TTCATTCGGCCGCTTTATCGCGATGAAATTGTCCAAACTATTTTGCGCGGCCTGAATGAGAATGGTTGTTTAATTCTCGTGGAAAAAGTGCTGGGCGAAGATTCGATTTTTAACCGGCTTTTTATCAAATATTATTACGATATGAAAAAGCAAAATGGCTACAGCGAATTGGAAATCGCGCAAAAACGCGAAGCGCTGGAGAACGTGCTGGTTCCCTACAAGCTGCTGGAGAATCGGGAAATGCTTTTGCGCGCCGGGTTTCGTTACTGCGACGTTTTTTTTAAATGGTATAATTTCTGCGGAATCATCGCTGTCAAATAATGGTTCGTATCGGCAATTTTTTGTTTCATTATCGGAACGGCCTTTTTCCGATTGTTTATCTTTTGCTTTTTTTTCCAGCGCGACCCATTTTTCCCGATGACTATCTGGCCGTGCTGATCGGATTAGTCGTTGCATTGTCCGGGCAAATTCTTCGCGCGGTGACGATTGGTCTGGATTACATCATTCGTGGCGGAAAAAATCGGCAGGTTTATGCGGAAAGATTAGTGCAGGGCGGCATCTTCGCGCATTGTCGAAATCCACTTTATGTCGGCAATTTTTTAATTATTTTGGGTGTGGGCCTCGCCTCGAACTCGCTTTTGTTTTTAGCTTTGGCGATTCCCTTTTTTCTTTTTGCCTACGCGGCGATTATTGCGGCTGAGGAAGCTTTTCTGCAACAAAAATTCGGCGCGGAATTTTCAGAATATTGCGGGAGAGTCAATCGTGTTATTCCAAATTTTTCCGGCTTCTGCAAAACGCGGGAAGGAATGGAGTTTAATTGGAAGCGGCTGATCGCAAAGGAATATGGCTCCATGTTTATTTGGACGGCGGCGATCATTGCGGTGACTTTCAAAAATCTTTGGCGCAACGGCGAATACGAACGGCATCCTTTTCTTATCTGGATTTTAGGTTTTCTTTTTTTACTGATTACAATTGCCTATGGCGTTGCGCGTTATTTAAAAAAGAAAGGTCTCTTGCAGGAAGAATCGCCGCTGCCGCCGCCCGTATCCGCAGACTAAAAAGCGGGTTTTTTTTATTTCAACTTTCCTGGCGGTGTTTAAATCTTTTCCCTCATGATTTTGACCCATGCCGAACTGGAGAGTCTCGTTCAAGCGCAACATCGCTCGCCGCACACACTTTTGGGAATGCATCCGCTGGGCGATGGTTCAGGCGTGGTGGTGCGCGCATTTTTGCCGCACGCCGCCGAAGTAGAAATCGCGCCAACCCACGAAAAAAACAAACCGAAAATTAAACTGACGCGATTGCACGATGCCGGAATTTTTGAAGGCATTTCGCACGGGGCGAAACATGTTTATGTCTACGATTTAATCATTACTGATCATCACGGAAAAAAAAATCAGACGCGCGATGCTTATTCTTTTTTGCCAACGCTGGGCGAAACCGATTTGTATTTATTCGCTCAGGGAAATGAACGACGCATTTATGAAAAACTCGGCGCGCAACTTCGCACGATTGACGGCGTGGCCGGAACCAGTTTTGCCGTGTGGGCGCCACATGCGCGGCGCGTCAGTGTGGTGGGCGATTTTAATGAATGGGACGGGCGTCGCCACGCCATGCGTTCCCTTGGCTCAAGCGGTGTGTGGGAAATTTTTATTCCCGGCGTTGGTGAAGGTTCGCATTACAAATACGAAATTAAAAATGTGCACGGCGCCATTGTTTTGAAAACGGATCCGTATGGATTCTTTTTTGAATCGGCTCCAAAAAATGCTTCCATCGTTTGGGACACAAAAAAATTTAAATGGAGCGACGCCGCCTGGCTGAAAAAACAACGCACCGTCAATCCATTTCGTTCGCCCGCCAGCATTTACGAAGTCCACCTCGGTTCGTGGATGAAAAAAAATGAAGTTGAATCTCTGAGTTATCGCGAACTCGCCAAACCGCTTGTCAACTACGTCAAGAAACTTGGCTTCACTCATGTCGAGTTCATGCCGGTTTCCGAGCACGCATATTATCCGTCGTGGGGTTATCAGGTCACCGGATTTTATTCGCCGACCAGCCGCTTCGGCACGCCGGATGATTTCCAGTTTCTGGTCAACGCGCTTCACGAAGCGGACATCGGCATTTTAATTGATTGGGTTCCCGCTCATTTTCCGCGCGACGAATGGGCGCTCGCGAAATTTGACGGCACCTCTCTCTACGAACACGAAGATCCACGGCAAGGTTCGCATCAGGATTGGGGCACGTTGATTTTTAATTATGGCCGTCACGAAGTAAAAAATTTTCTCGCGGCCAACGCTCTTTTTTGGTGTGACCGTTTTCACATTGATGGTCTGCGCGTGGATGCCGTCGCCTCGATGCTTTATCATCACAACGAAAATTTTATTTTACCATTGTCCCACGACGAAATTGTTCACGCTAAAGGATCGTTGCTCGGCAAAATGCCGGGTGATGATTGGCAAAAGTTTGCCAACCTGCGCGCTC
>JALYXC010000463.1 GCA_030947315.1 Verrucomicrobiota bacterium
GTCCTACGATGTTGTCGTGCGCGTGTTTCACAATCCCGCTGATGGACATTATCACCTTTTCGTGATCAATAAAAACATTTCAACTCCTGCGCCCATCACCGGCTGGCAAGACTGGACGCTGGTGAAGTGGACGCAAATTAAGCACCCGACGAATACAAGTTTGGATGCCGAAAATCAAGTTGGGGGGCCAGCTAGTACGTGGGATCTGAATCAAACTATTTCTACAAAAGATGTCTCCTTTACTCAAGGGCAGGTGATAAATATCTCACCCACCTCAATCAATCACATTGAATTACGGGCACCGATACCGTAAGTTTAACAGGATTTATTTATGAAATTTTGGAATGACTTTCGAAAAACCGCAAAGTGGCTAATTTGGTTATCAATTTTGGCCTTGGCATCTTCCCTAGAGGGGCAGACATTTAAACTGTTACATACCTTCTCTCCTATTCCAGATGGCGATTACTCGCGCGCTGGGCTTGTTCAGGGAAGTGATGGTAATTTTTATGGTAGCACATTATTTGGCGGCAGTGGTGGCAACCGCGGCACGCTCTTTAAAATCACGCCAAACGGTGAGTTTACAGTGCTTGTCGTGTTAAACGATACCAATGGTTGGATACAAGCAGAACTGACAGAGGGCACTGACGGGAACTTTTATGGCACCTCTTCTTTGGGCGGCGCTACCGGCGATGGGGCCATATTTCGGCTATCACCTGCCGGCACATTGACCCAATTGGTCTCATTTAACTATACCAACGGCTCGTATCCCGAGGCCGCACTAATCCAAGCTACGGACGGCAATTTTTATGGTACGACTGTTTATGGAGGCGCTTATGGCGACCAGTATAACACCTACGGAACCATCTTTAAGATGACACCGAATGGAACGCTAACCACAGTGGTCTCCTTTGCGGGCACCAATGGCGCTAATCCCGCAGCCGCGCTGATGCAGGCGAACGATGGCAATTTTTATGGCACGACGAGGTTTGGCGGCGATTTAAGAGGCGGCACCTCTTTCGGCGCCGGAACTGTATTCAGGATGAGGCCTGATGGTCTGTTAACGACTCTGGTTATTTTCAACTACACGAACGGCGCGGCACCTTTTAGGCGAATGATTCAAGCGAGCGATGGCCAATTGTATGGCATAACGACGAGCGGTGGACTCGGCCACGGAACTATCTTCCGCATGACTACTAACGGCGCGTTCACAACCTTAGTTGTTTTCGACGGGACGAACGGCGCAGGTGGACAATTGATTCAAGGACGCGACGGAAATTTCTATGGCACCAGCGGCGGTGGGGCGCACAACGATGGGATCATATTCAAAATGACGCCCGTAGGAGAATTGAGAACTTTATTTTCATTCGATTACTGGAGTGGAAGCGGCGCCGGTTCCGCCGGGATCATCGAAGGAAACGACGGCAACTTGTATGGCACAACTGCGGAAGGCGGTGCGTACCAAAACGGAACGGTTTTCCGCATCGTCATGCCGGGGCCAAAGTTAAATTTTGTACGAAGTGGAAATCAACTGGTCCTTTCCTGGCCAACCAATGCGGTCGGCTTTACTTTGCAATCCATAACGAATTTAACTTCCACCAATTGGATTAGTTCCACCAATCTACCCATCATTCTCGGTGGACAATATACCGTAACTAATAATCTTTCCAGCAGCAGCCGCTTCTATCGGTTGAAGAAATAATGCAGGCAACTTCTTTCCCGCTTTTTTTTGTTTGTCTCAAAGAGCAAACGGCTAATCAGAATGATTCACTGGCCAGGAGTTGTTTTCGGCCCGATCCTTAAAGAAACTAATTGGATTGTTTGATCCGCCATTTCGCGGATGTATCCGTTTACTTCATCGCCCACTTTCAAATCTTCCAGAGTCGCTGGTTTGCCCCCTTTTTTAATGATGGTTGAAGAGACAACTTGAAAAGTGCGTTTAGATTTTTTACCTTCCAGAGTAATGGTTTTGGTAGCAGCATCCATCTCCTTGACTTTTCCGCCGAACGGCCTTGCTCGGACCTGATCGTTTTTATCTGTTTTAATTTCTACTTCAGCCTTTTTTTCCTGGGCCGACAGAGTAG
>JALYXC010000505.1 GCA_030947315.1 Verrucomicrobiota bacterium
GCTAAAAATGTGTAGGACGAACTCCGGCGATTACCAGACGGGTCTTCGCGGCGCACGATGGTAAACCCCCATTCATCATCGGTGGGGTGATCAAAATTGCCTTCGAGAATTCGTGGACTGCGGCGACTCAAAATCAGTTGCAGATTCTTCTCTCCACAAAACTCCAAAACTCCTGTGCCACCCATGTTGAATTTACCTTGAACGAACGGGATGCGGAGCTTGTTGGATTTTTCGAGCGATAGGAAAGTATCGGGAAATCTGCGTGGCGTCTGACCCTCGCCCGCATCAGCGATTGTGATGCAGGGGTCGCCGTCTTGAACTTTCATTCCGGTTGCAGCAACCGTGATGCCTCGTGCAACATCGCGCCGCTTTTCATTATCCCATGCGCTGATTTGCCCGCTGTAAATGCTGCTAGTGTTCCCACCTTCAAAAAAACGCGCGACTGCTTCTCGAATACTCTGCGGTGCAGACTTTGATTCGGGACTAATGCCGCAAGCCAAACATTCATGCATCAATCGGGCATCCACGGAATTTACCAGCTTCTCCACCAACGCGGCATCCGGCCTGTTCTGCTGATTGCCGATTGTGCTAAAATTGTTTTCCCTGTCTCCGTAAAGTCGCCAGACACGTTTGTTATCCCATAATCCAGCATCCGTTAGAATTCGGACGACTTCCGCTGCGCTGTCTGCCCGCATGAGTGCAAGGCACAGCTCTCGCTTCTGATTGTTATTCATAAATTCCCCATTTGATTATTTCAGCCAGTTGATTTTGATTTCCTTTTCCACGGATTTGAATTCGCGGTCAGCCGTCACGAGTTCGGCTTTTTTTTGTTTGGCGAGCGCGGCGGCGAAGGCGTCGGCCAGTCCTAATTTGTGTGAGTTCTTCAAAAGCGCGGCGGATTCGGCAAGCTCGCGGTCAACCGGCACCGCTTCCAACGGCGTCGTGCGCTCAAACTGGCGCGCGGTTTCCACGCCGGTCTTGCCCTGTTTGCGTTCCATTTTGTAAAGGACTTCGGCCCAGTTGACGGCGCTGATGAAAACGGGGCGATCGGCCTCGGAGGCTTTGTGGAAAAGGTCTCGCATTTGTTCCATGCCCGGTTCGCCAAAGAACATCGCCAGCAGCGCGGAGGCGTCCAAAACGGTGGACTTCATTCGCAGTCTTCCTTTTCCTTTTCGGCGCGGCGTTCTTCCAGAAGTTCCTGCACGACGGATTTCTCGCCGGGTTTCTGTTTGAAGATGCCGCAAAAGCTGCTGATGTATTCGCGCGTGACGGGCTGAAAAATGATGCGGTCGCCTTCTTCCACGAAGTTGATGCGCGTGCCGGGCTTGATGCCGAACTTGCGGCGGATGCGTGAGGGAACAACCAACTGGCCTTTGGAAGTGACGTAAGCGGTGTTCATAATAATTTCGTCTTTCTGAAAAAAATCTGACACAACTATAAAAGTAAGGCAAGAATCTTTTTGTAAGCCATTTTAAAAGGGCGCAAATGGGTTTGTGCAGTGAAACATTTCATTAGCACCGTGGCTTTAGCCCGGTGAAGTCGGAACAAAACAAGGCCAAAACCGTTTCAACGGTTTCAGAAATGGCCCCGCCTAAAAGCCGTTGAAACGGCTGGAGCGCACTCTTTTCCCGATTTAACACCGAGCTAAAGCTACGGTGTTAATGAGACGTTCAAAAACTAATTTGCGTCCTTCGATAAACGTCTTTTAATTTTCCGTCAACCCCGTTCGTGCTCCTGATCGGTTTTTCAAAAACCAGAATAGTTGTTCACGGAATTCTTTTGCCCGTTCACCACTGTTGTTACGAATAATCACATGGCCTGGCGCATTCATGACAGCGTGATCCACGGTGAGATTGATAATCGCGTTAAGGGAGTTGTGCGCGGCGCGCTCTGGCTGGACGGCCTCGACGTGCCGGTGAAGCTCGAACTCGTTGGCAATGCCTGTCCCGATCTCGCGGGCTGTTTGCTGAAATTCAAAAATCCGACCAAAACTTTTCCGATGCGCGGGAAGCCGAAGTTTAATCC
>JALYXC010000511.1 GCA_030947315.1 Verrucomicrobiota bacterium
TCCTGCGCCGATTTTTCTGCGGCGCGCATCATTTCGCTGCCGCCGCTGGTGTGAATCGTGAGCATTTGCACATCGAGACGAACCGCAGCGGCCACGCCCTTTGCGACCGTGTTTGGAATATCGTGAAATTTTAAATCGAGAAAAACCGATGCGCCCGTCGCGCGAATTTTTTTTACGATGTCCGGCCCGGCGCTGGTGAAAAGTTCGCTGCCGATTTTAAATGCCCCGACAAAAGGGGCGAGTTCTTGGGCAAGTTTCAGCGCGGTTTCAACTTGCGGAACGTCCAACGCTACGATGATCGGATTTTGCATGGCGAAAATTTAGTCACACATACGGACTTAAAGGAAATTGATTTTGAGGAAGTTTGCTAAGATTTTTAATCAGTCCGGAGTTTGGATAGAAACCGCCAAATATTTGGATTTAAGAAACGGAATTCAATCGGTATTGACGTATCCCGAATAGACATGCCCCAAGTGATAGGAGAATTATAGAAGTTGGCTCTGGAACTTGTGTCAATGTCCCGACGACTATTCCGCCTCCCAGTGCTGTAGCACTGGATGACACTTGCAATCCGGACCCGGTGCGGGTGATTAATGCCCATCCATAATTATCCTCTGGATGAAATCCTCGTTGGTCCCAATAGCCAAAATATCTGCTTTGATTCAGGAAAAATGTTTCTAAACTACTGCCAGGATCGCGGCCATTATTCGATACTATGGGCGTTGTTGATGTGATATATGCAGCATCTATTACCACTCCTGAATTAACCGCAAACAATGCATATTCTTCTGCGACACCTGCATAACTGAACAGAAACTGGGAAGTGCTTTTACGTTCTATCTGGATAGAGAAAAGGCCAAAACGACCTTGGCTTGAATCTATCGATTTGGTCAATGTCATCTGGCTATTGGTGCCGGAGGGATATGGCGTGATGGCAACATCCCCAGTGATCAGGGTTGATTGTGCGGTGAGATGCGATACGCACAATGGGAATAACAAGAGTGCGATTCTAATTTTCTGTCGTGTCATCATATTGACGTTGTGGCTGGCGCATTCCTGAATTTTCTCAGAACTTGCATTTCTCTCAAGTTAAAATTGAACAAGTTTCCATTCGCTCCAAAAAAAATTAGAACTCGACGGAGTCTTGCTCTACCGTCAATTTTTCGCGGAATGAAAAACCTGAAACGCGCGCTGAATTATTTTCGGGCTGACACGTCGCGGCTCGCGGTGGTTTTTCTTTTGATGCTGGCAAGCATCGGTTTTAACGTGCTCAAACCGTGGCCGCTCGCGATTATCGTTGATTCAATTCTCGGAAATAAACCTTTGCCGCGATGGAGCGTTGAAGCGTTGGAGCATTGGGAAAAACCGGCTCTGCTCGGAGTTTTGGTCGCAGCCATTTTTCTTTTGCATCTGGGGCAGGGGTTTTTTTCCGCTGCGCAAAATTTTCTTTCCATCAAAATTGGTTTGCGCGGGTTGACGCGCGTGCGCAATGAAATTTTTTCCAAACTACAACAGCTTTCGTTGCGATTCTATCACGGCGCGAATTCGGGCGATTTAATTTATCGCGCTTCGTGGGACACCTTTTCATTTCAAACTTTATTTCAGCAAGGATTAATCACGTTCGCGACGGCGTTTTTTTCGTTGCTGTTGATGCTGATTGTCATGGCGCAATTAAGCGTGTCGCTGACGCTGGTTGCATTGCTAATCGTGCCGTTCCTGATTCTCACGATAAAATTTTTTGGTGGCAAAATGGGCGAGCGAACTTCAGCGGCGCAAGAGGCCGACAGCAAAGTGACGTCGCTCATCCAGCAAAGCATCGTGGCGATGCCGTTGATTCAAAGTTACGTGAGCGAAGAGCCGGAGAAAAAAAGATTTCACGCGCAAACTCTCGCGGCGCAGGAACGCAGGATTTTTCAGCACGGCTCTGAATTATGGTACTGGTTTGTGCTCGCGGTAATTTTCGGTGCGGGCGCGACCGTCATTACCTGGTTTGGCGCGAAAGAAGTTTTAGCCGGGAAATTAACGGTGGGCGAACTCCTTATTTTTCTAGCGTATCTCGCTCAACTTTACGAGCCGCTTAATCAGCTTTCGCATCTCGGCGCGACCGTTTCCAGCGCCAGCGCGGGCACGCGGCGGGTGTTTGAAATTCTCGATGCGCCCGAAGAAATTAAAGAAAAGCCGAAAGCTGAAAGGCCAAAGTCGGTCCACGGCAATATTGAATTTGAAAATGTTTCTTTCGGCTACGAAATGGAGCGCGAAGTTTTGCATAAAATTAGTTTCGCGATTTCGGCCGGCGAATCGGCGGCCATCATTGGCCCGAGCGGCGTTGGCAAAACAACTTTGCTCAATTTAATGTTGCGTTTTTTTGATCCAAAGAGTGGCCGCATTACTCTCGATGGTTTGGATTTGCGCGACTGGCGATTGAAGGAGTTGCGCGCGCAAATCGCGCTGGTTTTGCAGGAACCGATTATTCTTTCGGCGACTGTTGCCGAAAATATTGCTTACGGAAAACCGGGCGCGAGCCGTGGGGAAATTGAAGCAGCGGCGCGCGCGGCCCATTGCGACCAGTTCATTGAAAAACTTCCGCAAAATTACAACACGATTATCGGCGATGGCGCGGCCCATTTGAGCGCGGGCGAACAACAACGAATCAATCTGGCGCGCGCTTTTTTGAAAGATGCGCCGATTCTTTTGTTGGACGAACCGACCAGCGCGCTTGATGCCGAAAATGAAGTGCTTCTGTTCGAAAGCCTTCATCAATTAATGCGGCGACGAACAACTCTGATGGTCGCGCATCGGCTCGCCACGATTCGGCAGGTGCACAAAATTCTGGTGCTGGAAAATGGCGAACTCAGCGAAGCTGGAACGCATGAAGAACTGATGACCCACGGCGGCTATTACGCTCGAATTACGACTGACAGTTTTCAAAAAAGCACCGAGCTAAAAAAATAATTTCAGCACCAGAGCCATAAACATGCTTTACTGACGGATAATGAAAGTGAAGTTTTTTTGGATGAGCGCCGCATTCATCATCAGTGTGAGCCGGCTCCATTCTCAACCGGCTCCGATAAAAGCGTCGTCTGATCACGCGCCGCCCGTTCCCCCAAAAATTTTCACCAATCAAACGCCCGCGAAAAGTTTTAATTTACTTTCGATTCCCACTTTTGCCGGCACACAATATTTCATCGGCGACCCCACTGATGAGGAGCAACTTTATTTGGAATTCATCAATCGTTCGCGCGCTAGTCCGC
>JALYXC010000518.1 GCA_030947315.1 Verrucomicrobiota bacterium
CTTTTATTCCTTCCCTTTCAGGATCGTAAAGTGATCGAGTTTTTTTCCTTTTTCGTTAATGAAAGTCAAATCAAGTCGCGGGCCTTTAATATCCAGCACCACGGAGCCGAGTGAATTAGTCGAAAGAAACATCGCGGGATGATTCAATGTGCCGCCTGTGATTTTCCCGGAACTTCCTGCGACGACATAAACTGTTCCTTCATGCGGCGCCGGGCCCAACGTTGGTTTGTGATACGCGCCGTCTTCTTCTTCGCGGCCGTTTCCTTTATTTTTTTTGTGCGCGTCAGTCAACGTGTCCGAATAACCATAATGTCCATCGAGCAAAAAAGAGCGTTCGTAATCGTGGGCATGTCCGCTAAGGACCAAGTCAACTCCGCCCGCTTCCATGATCGGCAAAATGTTTTGGCGCACTTCCGTCAAGTCAATATTCTCGCCGGATTTAGCGTCGGAATCGTGCGAGCCTTTCGTGTAGGGCGGATGATGAAAATAAGCGATTGTCCAATCGAGATGATTGGCCGCGAGATCTTTTTTCAACCAGCGCAACATCACGCCGTTCGTCGAGCGATCTACATCGTGAGTATTCAGGCAAACAAAATGGATGTTCGCGTAATTGTAGGAATAATAAGCTTCGGTGCCGGACATTTCGCCGCCGGCCTGGCCCTGGGTGGGCAAAGAAAAAATGTCGTAGTAGACTCCGGATTGTGTTTGGGAATTCGCGCTGCGTCCATCGTGATTGCCCAAGGTTGGCCAGCAAACCGATTTGGCGAACAGATTTGAATAAACCTCGAACAGCGCTTTTTGATATTCCTCATCGCGGCCGTGCGTGTAAGCATTATCGCCGAGCATGAACCAAAGATCAGTGCGGCGATCTCCGGTAAATTTATAATAAGCATCGCGCACGGAAAATTGTTCGGGCTTGGCCGTGCCAGGATCACCAATCACCCAAACCCGCGTCGGTTTGGCCGAGCCAGCCGGCGGCGAGGTAAAAAATTCGTTGGTTCCAGCCGATGCGGAAATGGAATTAGTTGGGCCGATGGCATAAAAATATTTTGTGTCCGGCTGCAAATCAGAAACCAGAATAATATGCTCAATGTGCTGGCCAGCGGTGGTCGCTTTGAGATTCAAATCATTTTTTTTAAGTCCGTAATAAACAACGCCCCAATTAGTTTCCGCAGTCCTCCAGCGCACCACGATGTTTGAAGGAGTTCCAATTTGCAGATAAGGGCCGCGAATAATTGTGTCGGAAAAAGCTTCCGAGAAACCAACCGTCGCCGCTAAAATTATTACGAAAAGAAACTTTATATTCATCGCGCAGGATAAAAACACCGGGCGGACGGAGCACAAGTCCGATTGGCAATCCGTATAATCGCCGACTGGCAACTCACGTCAACCAAACGTCGAACCACTAACGCGGCCGCGGTGCGGGCGGATTGGCTCTCGGCTGAGGTGCTTGTGCAGGAAAGGATGGACCCGTGCCCGGAGCGGGACTTTGCGGATTCGGAATTCCTGGATTGGCAGGTGTGGTTGGCGTGACGGTCGCAGAATTATTTTGTCCAGCCGGGTTTGCTCCGGTTGGATTCGGGCTGGTTGGCCCAGGGGCTGGTGGAGCGGTCGGAGTGACAACGGCCGCGCCATTCGTGCCCGAGGAATTTGCGCCGGAAGGCGGAGCTGTGGGCGTGACAACGGGATTATTCGGATCTGCCGGAGTGGTGGGTGTAACGACAGGACGATTATTCGGATTTGCCGGTGTTGTGGGAGTGACCACGGGAGGATTATTTGGATTTGCCGGCGTTGTGGGAGTGGCACTTGGCGGAGGAGTCGGCGGGACGACTGACGGATTATTGACACCCGGATTAATCGGCACCGGGAGCCTTGGTGCCACCCGCGGATTGGTTTGACCATTTAAATTGGGTGAAGCATTCGTCGGCGCGGAATTTGTTGGAGTCACGACCGGCCCATTTAAATTTTCTACCGGCGCATTCGTGACGACGCGTTCCGGTTGAACGACTGAATTAGTCACGGTTTGTTCGATAACCGGAGTTGGCGGAACACCGACAACCGAAGGCCCGGAAACATTTGTCGAACCAACATTGGTTGAATTCTCAGAAAAACTATTAGTCGCATAAATATTCGTCGAAAGGACAAGGGGCGTCACCGCAACTATTTCCACCGGCGGCGCAGTAATCACAGGAACCGTCGCAACCGCAGCGTTGGGAATCGCCACGCGATAATCATAAGTATAACCGTACTCAACCGGAACAGAAACGGTTTCAACCTGATGAGCGCAACCGGCGAATCCCAGAACCGAAAGCAAAACAAGGAAATCTTTTTTCATAACGAGTTACTCTATTCCAATCATCCCTCCTTTGGCAAGTCTGGATAAACAGGATATTTTCCGCGAGAAACAAGTTGATGAATCCTGTTCATCCTGTGTATCCCTGTTAAAATTAATTTCAATATCCCGGCGCCATATTTACGCTGACCATTCGCGGCGCGATCCGCGTTAATTCTTTCCCCGATTTATCATAAACAATTCCCAGCGAATAATGCTGGCCGGGAATCGCCAGATCATTGGGCCATTGCGCCACGGCGCGTTGAAAATTTCCTTCCGTTTCAAACATTTCAATTTTTCCAGGAAAATGACCAAGCGGTTTGCCATTAAGATCAAAAACTTCAAATTCGATTTTGCCGATTTCCGGCCGGTTCGGCGGGAGCGCCAGATAACCGGTCACTTGCGGTTTGCCAGGTTGACTCCACGCCGTATCGCAACGAATCGGACACATTACTTGACCCACCGATGTCCAGTGAGCTGCTTCCAATTTTTCCACGAGTTGAATTTTTCCGAGATTGGCCGGCTGCTGCACCGAAAGCGGACTGCCAAAAGTAAATGAACGGAATACTCGCGGCCCACCATCGCTGTAACAAAGTTCGGCATCAAGCGCGATCACTTTGCCCAGCGCCGCTTTGAACTCAGGAAAGTTTTTCCACGGCAATTTAAATTCCACGTCCATTCCAACTTTTGTTCGGCGCGCGCCGACTTGGACATCCCTGTTGGCAATCGCTTCCAAAAAACCGGGGCGAAGACAAAAACGCGGTTGGACATTCGTTCCTTTCAAGCCGGTCCAATAGCAATGAACCGCGCCTGCGTTCGGAGTTTTTGGCCAGTCGTGACTGCGGAAGTTTTCATTTTGGCGTGTATCAAAATACCATTCCACCGCATCGCCTTCCCAAAGATGATCATCGTCGGCAGAATTATTTGGATGCGCGTCGAGCGTGCGCAATCCCGCGTAAAAAGCTTCCTCATCCCACATGAAAAAAAATTGCGCCGCGCGATCGGCCAGTCCGATTTCTCCATTTTTGCCCTTAACTGTTTCCGGTTGAAAATATTCCACTGGCGCGCAAAAGGCATCTTTAAATTCGGAAAGGTCGCCGTCAATTTTCATCTCCCTGGGTGCGCGCGTGGCTACTCCGCGCACGCCCGTCTGAAGTTTTGATTCCGCCAAACTGGATTTAGAAAACAACACGCAAAAAAGAAGCGTCGCGATTTGGAAAATGAATTGAATATTTTTCATAGTGAGATTGATCGAAAAAATAAACCACAAAGCCACCAAGGCACAAAGCATTTATTTTTCTAACTCCTTTGTGACTCGTGTCTTTGTGGTTAATCAGAAAGTCCCTTACCTAAACCGTTCCCATCCATTTTTATTTACTTTAAAAAAAAATACGCGAAAATACGCGCTCATTTCGTTGACAGAAAATAATTCTAAAAACTTTATGGCTGAAAAAATTGGATTTGTTGGGGTCGGTCGCATGGGGTCAAATATGGCGCGCCGATTGAAGGAAGTGGGCTTTCCCATCACCGCAGTTTTTGATGTCCATGTTCCCACCGCCGAAGCACTGGCCGCTGAACTCGGCGGCGAAGCGTGCACCAAGCTGGCGCGTGTCACGGAATTGGCCGATGTTATTTTCACGGTCGTCACGGATGACACGGCGATGCGTAAAATTTTTCTTACTGTAGGCGACAGCCTGCTGATCAATGCGGCGGGAAAAGTGTTTATCAATTGCGCGACGATTTCTCCGCAAACGCATCTGGAGGTGGAAACTGCTGCGGAAAATATTGGCGCGGAAACTTTGGAAGGCTGCATGGCTTCAAGCATTACGCAAGCGCGGGAAGGAACGCTTTATTTAATGTGCGGCGGCCAGGAATCCACCTTCAACCGAGCTAAACCGATTTTAGAAAAATTAAGCGCCTCCATGCGTTACGTCGGAAAAATGGGCGAAGCGGCGAAAGTCAAAGCGCTCGTCAACAT
>JALYXC010000585.1 GCA_030947315.1 Verrucomicrobiota bacterium
ACTTTTTTGCTTTTTGTCAATCGCGCCGATCTTTTTTCTGACCAATATGAAAAATATCTTTCCGGCGAATTACGCCGCGCTTTTGGCTACGAGGGTTGCCCCATCGTTTTAGTAGCCAAAGCGCGTCCGAAAACCATTGAGCCAAAACGAAAATTCAAAACGGCCAATTCTTCAAAAAAACAATTTTCTAATCGGAAAACCTTTAGCGAAAAACGGACTCGTTGAGCTGAATCTGTCATCGCGCAGTGAGCGTTTGAAATTGTTGTTTCCATTTTTCAATAGCCGCAGTGTTCATTGTGATTTTAGTTTCGGTGGGGCCGTTGATCCATTTTCGGATCGCTTCCCAATTGTCACGAGCGGCCGTGGGCAAGCCAGTTTGACGGGCTATCTCAGTCGCGCGATTGTCCACCTCTAGAATGAGGGAGCGTCGTCGCGCCAAAAGGCAGTGAATTCCGCCGTGCAGCCGGGTTCCGACATAATCAAACGAAGGGGTTTCGCGAATAAACTTTTCCAGCGATGCCAGGGAATGTTCCAGACAATGAACGGAGCAACCTAACTCGGAAATATATTTAAGATCCTTCCGGCCTTGCGGCCAAAAATAAATCTTTTCGTACCGACTCTGCAATAATTCCACCAATTTTTTGTCCGAAACAGGTTGAGTATAATAATCGGTCAACATGAGCAAAACGGTGTTTGACTTGAACGCAGGAATCTCACCCGGCCGAAGATTCGCTAGAGGCCACATGGTAGGGCATCCGGTATTCAAGATATTTCCAAAACCGACAGCTTGAAGTTTTTTCTCTGTGTAACTGTCACGAACGGAATGAAGGTGCGTTGGTGAAAGTAGGCGGCGTAATAATTTTGAAGTATAGGAGTTCGGTTCCTCCTGGTATTGCCACCAACCAACTCCGAGCAGAATGGCTTTCCTGATTAAAGATGCGTGAAACAGATTTAGTTTCCACTGCTTATAGGTATCCATGTTGGACGACAACAAATTTGTCCCACCGACAAACCGAAGAGGGCAACGCAACATTTGGAATAGATGTTTCCCCGTCGGAAAAACATGCGTCGCAATTGAATAAATCGGAACTTCCCCGACAATTGTTTTTAGTTCGCGCCGAACTGCCTGGCTGATTATTAAATCTCCAAGATTAGAACTAATGCCGCACTCATGAGTTTCAATAGCCGGATCAAACAGACAAGTTCTCATGGGATTTCCGGTCAAACACTAGAATCGTGTTGTTATTGACATCATTGATCGCGGCCAGATAATAATGGTCCAGAAAAAGGGCTAGCAATCTAAAGATAGACTCGTGGCTAACCCAGTTTAATGCTTTACGCGCTTCCATGTTTCCATGTTTTTCCAGAGTGCAGTAGGATAAGATTATTCTTTTGAAATTTCGATCCTTCAACTTGCGAATAAATTCGCCGGCATCTTGAATATACTCGAGAACACCGCTAAGGACAGCGACCTCAGCCTTGATGTTTTCAAGCGAATCCCGATTAAAGTCTAAAACAAAAGTGCGAGTATCCCGCTGAATATAATCTATCGGCAGATAAGAATTTTGAGGTGGAAGAAATTGCTCCAGCCACATTAAACCGCACCCGAAGTCGGCTACCGCGCCGGGTAGTTCAAGATAAGATGCCATAATCGCGATTCGTTTCTTCCAGACCGCATCAAACTCTGAATCGCACGACCATAATTTTTTAGGTGAAGAAACAGATAGCTGGTTCATAGCAATTTTATCGGTTGTGGGTAACGCCCTTAATCCAGTGAGCCTGACTGGTTCCTACTCGTTCGAGCAACGGTTTTTCTCCGGTGCGATGGCAGAAGTCATAGAAAGCTTCCCGGCAACCTTCCCAGTAACCGAAGTCATCCATAACCACACATCCACCTTTGGGAATCACTGGATAAAAAGTCTCTAGAACTAGAGTAACAGATTCATACCAGTCACAATCGCAATGTAACAGAGCTACTTGCGGAGGCATATTTTTCTTAAAAGTATCTTGAAACCATCCTTGATGGATCGTATAACGTTGTTCGCTGGTTCCAACTATGCGCATAATAGAATGAACTTCTGTTGGAGAACAGGCTCCTTCTCCAACATATTTAATAGCTTCAGTTCCATCCTTTTCGCAAGTGGAAGGCATTCCCGCGAAACTATCGTATAACCATAAGTGACGGCTTGATCCCATATACTTTGAGAGGATCGCCGCAGTTCCGCCTTTGTAGCAACCGCACTCCACGAAGTCGCCCGGCACCGGCGTTCGGTTCATTCGGTCCGCGAGTCGAGCTAAAGAAACCATTCGTTCCTCGTCCACAAACGAATGGGCGCTGGCGGCTCGTATTAATTCTTTGGTTGGCGTTTCCATTGTCTAATTTGTCAAATCGTCAGGCAAATATTTTAGTTGAAAAACGCTTTTGGAGAAGCGCGTTATAGATAGCCTGATTTTTTTAATGTTGACTCACCTTCCTTCAAAAATGCCGTCAATACTGTCTCGGACATTTCGTCCCTGAAGCTGCCGACCTTTCCCCGGCGGAAAAAAAATCTATCGGGGCGCCAGTTGGGATTGAAGGTTCCCATTCCAACCGTAGCTTCTTTCTCGCGCAACTTGTGAAATGAAGCGGATCGAGTCATTTGCTTCAAAAAACTTTTACGGCGCTGCACGCCCAGAAAAGAACATATTCGTTGCAGTTCGCTGACGGCATTTTTTTGGAGGTCTTCATATTTGATGATCATCATCGTAGCGTTAAATGGATTGGCTAGCCACGCTTCGACATGTTCATGCCATTTGCTCGGAAAAAGTCCCTGGCCAGTTTGAACGAGTTGCAGAAAATCTACTTCCTGTCCCAGAGCCAATAAATAGTGAAAATACGATACCATCACATCCCGACCGTCCCGAAGCAAATAGATGACCCGCCGATACTCCGGCTTCGGCAAGTGATGCGACTTGAAAAACATTGGGTCCGAGTAGCGTTTGTAAAAATGTTTAAAATGCACATCTGGAATCAAGTCATAGTGCGCTAACAACGGTGGAGCGTATTCTGGAATGACTCCATAAATAATGCCCGCAGTTAGATTTTGAAGCCATGTATTACCCGACTTCGGGTAGGCTACCATGAACACATCTTCCGTTTGAAATGAAGTAATCGGGAGCAAACTCTCCTGCGCCAGGATCTCACGCGCGTCGGAAGGAAGAATGTTCTTATTATCTTCTGTTAAGTTTTTTGCCGCCCCAGCCAATACGTGATCAGAAAAAACTTTTTCCACAGTTTGAAGGCGCTCGTCCATGAGGCCATATTAATGAAGTGAGACTTTCGTCGCAACCCCCTTTTAAATGACAGAACTCAATTTCACTCCAAAATGTTTAAGGACGAATTAATAAAATAAAATTTCTTTCAGACTTCAAACTCACTTCTGTGCCGGATTTATTTCAGTTTGATGCTGGTGCCAGAGCGCTTCAAAACGCTGCGCGGCAAAGCGATAAAGTTCAATATCAAAAAGATTGCATTCCTTAATTTTTTTTAAACTCTCGGGCGACATCGCTTCTGGCGGGGAGGTTGGACTTACATTGAGTTTTTGATATGAAATATTTTTCCATCCAAATGACTGCTGCAGAAGAATAAGGGATTCATCGAATTTTTCCATAAGGGCCGTTACAGAAAAAAACTGAACCAGATTTTCCTGGGCCTCCGTGAGCATCTCCGAAGTGCAATTTCCAAATTCACTGGAAATCTCAACGCCGGATAATTGGCGCACCTGGCCATTGTCCAATTGTGGATTAATTCCGCTGGTTACGTAATCTTCCAGTGTCATTTTTGCGGAATTGACTTTTTGATGGAGCGGATGTTCTGGAGTGCGCCTGACATGATGAAAATTAGAAATCACCCGCGCAACCGGATCGCGTAACATCGTGATATAAGTGGTCGGTTGCGGAATGTATTTATGGATTCCAAAAACGCAATGACCTGTCACGGCCCGATATTTTCGCTTCTGTTCATCAGGAAACTTTCGGAAATTCTCGGGTGAGAATTCGCTGTCTGGGACAATTAGAAATCTGCTCTCGCCTGGATAATTTTGGGCAATGATCCGAGTGAGTGTGGAACCACCCGCTTTGGGAATATGGAGGAAAATTAAAGTTTTGTCAGAATCGTTCATCATGGGTTTATAACCAGTAATTCAATGGGCCGATTCAATTTGAAAAAATTCTGCAATTATTCCTGCTCGATTGCAAAATTCTTTTCACAGGAGCCTCCCGGTTTCTCATCGCAAAATAAACTGCCGATGTTTAGCAAAAACTTTTCGCAACGCTATAGACATTTCATCGAGCAACGATTGCAATTCGCCGTAGACCTCCACGTTTTCCGAGTTTGGCTGCGCGGATTCTGTTTTATTTATTTGCACAAATTCATTTGTGATTTCATTGATCAAGATTTTGTCGCCCCGTTCCAATCGCCAGCACCACAACGCTTGTAATGCCGCGCCATAAGAGGCTCCTTCGTTCACTTTTAATGTCACGACTTCCACCTTAAAAATATCCGCCATGATTTGCCGCCAGATTTTGGAATTTGCGCCGCCGCCGGTCGCGCGAATTTGAGTCGGCTTCACGCCGAGTTCCGCGAGCCGGCGCAGTCCATAATTCATTCCGAGCGTCACGCCTTCCATCGCGGCACGGGCAAAATGTCCCGCCGTAAAAGTTTTCTGATTAGCGCCGAGCCAGACGCCGGTGCCATCGGGAACATTCGGCGTCCGTTCGCCTTCGAGATACGGCAACAAAATTAAACCATCCGAACCCGCCGAAATTTTCGACGCTGCTTTTTCAAATTGGGCGTGCGAATAACCAAAATCTTTTCGCACCATTTCAGTGGCGACCGTCACGTTCATCGTGCAAAGCAGAGGGAGCCAGCGATTGGTCGAATCGCAAAAAGCCGCGATTTCGCCGAGCGGATCAATGATCGGTTTTTCTGAACAGGCGTAAATCGTCCCGCTCGTCCCGAAGCTCGCTGTGATAATGCCTGCTTCAGTATTTCCGGTTCCAATGGCGCCCATCATATTGTCCCCGCCACCCGCGCTGACCAAAACCTCAGAATTCAATCCAAGCTCTTTGGCTGTGGCCGTGCGCAAGCGCCCGCAAAGTTTTTCGCTGGAAAAAAGCGGCGGCAATTTATCCGCGAGATTTTCATCAATGACTTTTAAAATTTTTCCCGACCATTTTCGTTTTCGGATGTCCAGCAACGCTGTTCCACTGGCGTCGCCAAATTCCATTTTTTTCTCCCCGGTCAGCCAGAAATTTAAATAATCATGCGGCAACAAAATCGTTGCGAGCCGCGCAAAATTTTTTGGCTCATTCTTTTTCAACCACAAAATTTTGGAGGCAGTAAAGCCCGGCAGAATGGCGTTGCCCAATTCTTTAATCGTCGGTTTTTGTCCGCCGAGTTTAGCGGTGATTTCTTCGCATTCAGTTGTGGTGGAGGTGTCGCACCAAAGCTTCGCTGGACGAATGACTTCGCCATTTTTATCGAGCGGCACGAAGCCATGTTGTTGTCCGCTCACGCCCATAGCTTTAACTTCGGCAGGATGCGCATTCGCTTTTTTCAATGCAGACTTAATCGCTTTCGCTGTCGCCACGCGCCAGTTTTCAGGATGCTGCTCTTTGGCGCCCGCCGGAAGATTTGGAATTAAATCGTAAGATTCCGCCGCGCTTGCCAAAACTTTTCCATTTTTCGCATTGACCACCAAAACTTTGGTGGACTGGGTGCCGCTATCAATGCCGATTAAAAGTGTTCGCATATTTTTTTCTGTTGGGAAACTTTGCCACAGAGGCACAGAGACACGGAGAAAATTTTTGCCACAGATCTCACGGATTTATAGTTGAACAATTCTTCTTTTAATCCGTGTCATCCGTGAAATCCGTGGCTAAAGTCAACTCCGCTGAAATCAACGAAATTTTCATCGTGGAAATTAAAAAAGCTGTCATCACCGCCGCTGGAAAAAACCAACGCACACTTCCTTTGCAAACTTTGGTGGATCGCGACGGCGCGCAAAAAACTGCGCTCGGCATCATCATCGAAGAAATTTTAAAAGCGGGCGTTGAAGAAATTTGCGTGGTCATTTGTCCCGGCGACGAAGCCGCGTATAAAATTGCAGCGGGAACTCAGGCCAATCGCTTGCAATTCGTCGAACAAAAAGCTCCGCTCGGTTATGGCCACGCCGTTTATTGCGCCAGGGATTTTACGTCGGACAAACCATTTCTATTATTGGTGGGAGACCATCTTTATTTGAGTCGCGACGCCAAAAATTGCGCGCAGCAACTCGTCGAAATGGCTCAAGCTGAATCGTGCGCAGTTTCCGCCGTGCAGGCGACGCACGAAAGTAAATTGCCTTATTACGGCACGGTGGGCGGTCGTCTGGTGGCCGGTCGCCACCGCCTTTATGAAGTGGAAGAATTCATTGAAAAGCCGACGCCGACCGAAGCGGAACAAAAATTAATCGTGCCGGGATTGCGCGCCGGAAATTATCTTTGCTTTTTTGGAATGCACGTTTTGATGCCGGGCGTGATGGAAATTTTATCGGAACTCATCACGGACCCCGGCGGAAAAGGTGGCGTGCAACTTACGACCGCTTTAAGGCGGCTGGCCGCCAGGCAACGCTATCTCGCCTTGGAATTGGAGGGCAGTCGCTACGATATCGGCGTGAAATATGGATTGCTCACCGCGCAACTCGCGCTCGCCCTCGCCGGAAACGATCGCGATGAAGTGTTGTCGAACTTGGTGGAGCTTTTGGCTCGCCGAAGTTAAATGCGAAATTTGGTAAAAATTATCACCGCTTCTGATCCGGCGATTCGCGATCAATCGCTCGATGCGTTTTGCGCCAAAGCTTCGTTGCAAGATTTGCTCGCAGAATGTGAAGACCTGGAAAACTTTCGTCATCGCAGCGAAAATCTTTACGAAAAAGTTCGCGCTCTTTTTTTCCTTTATGCGATTCATCGTTTTCATTTGCCGCAAAAATTAATTCACACCCCACGCAAAACGCCACGCGCCGCTCTGATTCCATTTCAAGGTTACGAGCATCTGTTGCAACGCCGTTTTGAAGAAGCGATTGAAATTTTTCTCGCCACTCAAAAAAACGAGGCTCTCAGCGACGGTCTTTTCAGCGCGTTGGCTGCGACTTATTATCGGCTCGGCATTCAAACGCTCGCGGATCAAGTTCGTCGGAGTGTCCGGGCTGTGCGCGGAAATCAATGGATGTTTCGCATGGGACATCCGGCGGATCAGCCGTTGCGAATTCGTCCCGAACTTTTGCAACCCGCTGCTGACGGCACGTATCCGATTCTGCGCGAACTGACGCCGGTGCGAATGGATTTAACGCACAGCGCGTGGAGCGATATTTTTTTCCTCGGCATGGATTTTCCCGAAGGCGCGAAAGTTTTAAATATTTCAATTGATCTCGGCGTAAAAAATCTGGATACCGCGCCAAAGCCGCCGGTCGAAGCGTATCTGCGCGTCATTGACGAACCGGTTTTGCGACTGACCAGCGTTGACCTCGGCGCGACGGTGGACATTTCCAATCTCGCGGAAGTTTTTGATTTCGCGAAAGATTATCTCGGCCTGCTCAAAGCGGCGGTGATTGCTTCGGGAATTGTTCCGCCCGGCATCGAAGGTTCGGGACAAAATCTTTCTGATTTGCTGGCGCGAATGGCCGGAGACGGTCGCGGTCTCGAACTCGTCAGCAGTGTAAATAATATTCCCAAAGGTTCGCGCCTCGCGGTTTCCACAAATCTTCTCGCCGCTTTAATTTCCGTTTGTATGCGCGCAACTGGACAGGCGCAATCGCTCGAAGGCGCGTTGCAGGAAAATGAACGAAGGCTGGTTTTAGCGCGTGCCATATTGGGCGAATGGCTCGGCGGTTCCGGCGGCGGTTGGCAGGATTCCGGCGGCGTCTGGCCCGGAATAAAATTGATTCAAGGAGCTTTGTCGCAGGAAAATGATTTTGAATTTGGGATCAGTCGCGGACGTTTGATGCCGACACATAAAATTCTCGATGAGCGAGAAGCGTCGCCGGAAATTAGCCAAAAATTACAAGACTCGCTCGTTCTCGTTCACGGCGGCATGGCGCAAAATGTCGGCCCGATTTTGGAAATGGTGACGGAAAAATATCTGCTCCGTTCCGAAGCGGAATGGAAAGGCCGCGAAGAAGCGCTGGGGATTCTCGACGAAATTTTAGCCGGTCTTCGCGCAAAGGATGTTCGCGCGATTGGCGCGGCGACGACGCGAAATTTTCACGGCCCGCTGCAAACAATTATTCCGTGGGCGAGCAATTTTTATACGGAGACTTTAATCGCCCGCGTTCGCCATGAATTTAAAAAAGATTTTTGGGGATTCTGGATGCTCGGTGGAATGTCCGGCGGGGGCATGGGATTTATGTTTGCGCCGGAGAAAAAAAAGGAGGCGCAAATTCGTTTGCAGGAAATCATGTCGCACACAAAACGCGAGTTGGAAAACGCGCTGCCGTTCGCGATGGAACCGGTCGTTTACGATTTCGCCATCAATGAAAATGGAACGCTCGCCAATTTCCTGACTGACGAAAAAGCGTTGCTGCCACAAGGTTATTACGTGTTGACCATTCCCGCGCTGCTGCGATTGGATCCGCGAACTTTGCCGCCGTTGCGTCGGGCGGAGCTGGATAAATTCGCCGCCGCTTCGCGCAGCAAACCGGAATTGCGCGGCATGGTGCAAAATTTATTTGATCATCTTCTGCCTCGTTTCAAAAACGAAACCGGCAACGAACAAAATCTAAATTCACTTTTGGATCAAAACGGTTTCGACCGCGAACAGCACGAGCAGATTCGCAGCGATTTAAAAGAAGGACGAATTGGTCTGG